>CAZEAD010000005.1:9394-21027 GCA_964510115.1 uncultured Mycoplasma sp. | reverse complement strand
TATTGAACATCTAGAAAAAAATGATATATTCAGTGAAATGTTCACAACTAAAGAAAATAATGAATTATCACTAATTGCCACAACCAACTGTAAAGTATTATTCATAAGTTTAGACAACATAATCAAAATAGCTAGCAAAGGAAATGTAAACAATAGCCTACTAATAAATAATCTATTCCAAATAATAAGTAATAAAATAAATGAGCAAAATAAAAGAATTGAAATACTTAGTAAAAGAACAATAAGAGAAAAACTTTTAGCTTATTTTAATAACTTAGCCAAAGAAAATATCAATAAAACATTTAATCTCCCATTCACATATTCCGATCTAGCAGACTATCTTTCAATTAATCGAAGTGCTATGGCAAGAGAACTAAAAAACTTAAAAAATGACGGCCTTATAAAAGAAATAAACAAAAAAATCACCCTATTATATTAAACTAATATATAATAAAGAAAAAGGAGAAAACTATGTTAAAAAAAATAAAAAAGAAATTAGTAAATAAATCTTTAATACCATATTATATTTTAATAATTATAACTTTATTAATCGGTTTACCATTATTAAATACTAAAATGTTAAATGGTCATGATGCTGTATTTCATCTTTTCAGAATTGACTCAACCCTAAAAGCTATTCAAGATCACCAACTAATACCCATGATAAACCCAAATATGTTCGAAGGATTAGGTTATGCTCCAAACATGTTTTATGGAACATTGACAACCTACATCGTTCAACTAATAAATATATTTACCCCAACCCTAGGATTAGCTATCAATCTCTTTAATCTATTAACCATATTCACATCAGGTCTATTCATGTATAACTTTATAAAAGATATGAAAAAAAATCAAACAATAGCCTTACTAGCAGCCATTTTTTACATGATTAACCCCTACTTCCTTCACGATATTTATGTAAGAGCAGCAATCGGAGAAATAGCCTCATTCGCTTTCATACCTCTAGTTTTTCATGGACTATACAATATTATAAATGGCAATCAAAAAAAATGGTATCTCCTAACCATAGGAGCTTCTGCTCTAGTTTTAACTCACAATCTAAGTGCTTTTACAACAGCTATTTTTGCTATGATTTATCTTTTATTAAATATCAAAAAAGTTCTAAATAAAAAAACAATCACAACACTAGCCAAAGCTTTAATAATAACATTATTCATATCAGCAGCTACAATTTTACCATTAATAGAAGCCAAACTATCAAGCAATTACATGGTATTTGATAAAAACTACATGCACACAACTGGAAAATATATGGCCAAAAGAACAATTAATCCTCTAACACCACTAAAAGATAATCTAAACAGCATATCCCTTTTCTATACAATTGCTCTTTTAATCATAATCTATATTCAAAAGAAAAAAACAAAAATAAATAATCAATCCACCATTCTAGCAATAATAACCTTAATATTAACACTTCCTATAATTCCTTGGGCAAAACTTCCAGATATATTATCCATAATTCAATTCCCTTGGAGATATTTACAATATACATCATTCTTTTGCAGTATTGCTTTTGCTATAACACTAATAAAAATATTTCCTAAATTTCAAACAAAACACTTAATATATCCAATAATAACCTTAATAATTATAACTAATCCCACTATAATATATGGCTTTACCAATCCCAAAATAAATAATAACTTAATTTATAGTAATCAAATAAAATTAAAAAAAGACACTGTAAGATCAACAGGATCAGCATCATCAGAATATCTTCCAAAAAATGCAATTTATAATTATGAATATCTTAAAAATCATAAAAAAGAACCAATAGCTATTCAAGGAAATGCCCAAATAATCAATTCCCAAAAAAAAGGAACAAATCTTACATTTACAACCAATACCACCAATGATACCATAATTGAACTACCATATTTTTACTATCCAGGTTATCAAGTCATGGCTAACAAAGAAAAAATAAAAACTTTCGAAACAAAAAATGGTTTATTAGGAATTGAACTTCACCAAGGAAACTACCAAGTAAATGTAAAATATCAAGGAACAACAACAATGATACTAGCATATATAATTTCCTTAACAAGTATTATAATATTAACAATCTATATAAAATCACATCAAAAAAAGCCAAATGATTAACAAATCATTGGCTTTTTATTATATTATTTCAATTTTTTTCTTAGTATCAATTTCTTGTTTTTTAGGAGCAACTACTTTTAAAATTCCATTTTTAAACTCTGCAGTAATAGAAGACTCATCAACATCACCTAAGTAAAATTGACGTACATTCTTTCCAAATGTTCTTTCCCTACGAATATAATTCTTTTCATTAACTTCTTCTTCATGTTCTTTTGAAGCTGTAACAGTTAAATAACCATTATCACAATCAATTGTAATATCTTCTTTATTATATCCAGGAACGTCCATTTCAAAAATGTATTTTCCATCCTCTTCATAAATATCACACTTCATAGCATTACCTCTAAAACTAGGCTCCACATCATCAAAGAAATCATCTAAAAAAAACTTTCTTGGTACTAAATTCATTTTTTATTCCTCCTCACATTTTAATTATATCACCATTTTAGCAGTTGTCAATACCGAGTGCTAAAAAATGACAAATTTTTTATAAAATTAAAAATCCCATAACTAAAAGCATACAATTAAGTATGAACAACGAAAAAGAACAAAAACTCCTATATCTTCAACTAATTGCAACAACTTTATTTTTAATAACAGTCCTAATCTCATTATATATAACTTATGAATTAATAGTAAATGATAACAATAAAGAAAACGAAAAAAAACTAAATATCTTATCTTATAAATCAAGAATAATTGCTACCATTTCAATACTCTTATTTTTTTATATTACAATCGAAAACTATAAAATATCTAAAGAACAAAATAAATCTGATCTAAATATTCAAAGAAATGAACTAATCATAAGTATCCTAACAGTAATATCTGGAATAATCTCCTTATATAATGCTACACAAAGAACCAGCAGTCCGATTTCAGACACCGAAAATCCTGATATTTAATTGCTATAACAAACAAATTTATATATAATTAAAACAGGTGATTACAATGAAAGGAAAACTAATAGTAATTTCAGGACCAAGTGGTGTAGGCAAAACAACAATTAGAAAAAGATTATTAAATGAAGTACCAAATCTTTGGTATTCTATATCAGCCACAACTAGAAAAATACGCCAAGGTGAAACTGAAGGAGTAGATTATTACTTTCTAACAAATGAAGAATTTCAAAAGAATATTAAAGAAAACAACTTTTTAGAATATCAAGAAGTATATCAAAATACTTATTATGGAACCTTAAAAAGTACAGTTATAGAAAAACAAAATCAAGGAATAAACGTAATCCTAGAAATAGATGTTCAAGGAGCGCTAAATATTAAAAAAGAAAATCCTAATGCAATACTAATATTCATAGCACCGCCAAACAAAGAAGAATTAGAAAAAAGACTAATAAGTCGGGCAACAGACGAACAAGATAAGATTATTGAGCGCATAAAAAAAGCCCACTTTGAACTTGAACAACAAAATAAATATGATTATGTAATAATAAATAAAGATGTAGAAGAAGCAACCAAACAATTAAAACAAATAATAGAAGAGCAAACAAAATAAAGAAATAACAAAATCGTTTATTTCTTTATTTTTTATTCTTTAACCAATTTTTTTAAAGCTTCTTTAGCAGCAACCTGCTCTGCTTCTTTTTTCGATGAACCAGTTCCTACACCATAAACAATACCATCTATCTTAACAGCAACACTAAAAGTTTTATTATGAGAAGGGCCATCAGAATTTATAAGCTCATAAACCAAAGCCTTTTGCAAATTTTGAATAGTTTCTTGCAAAGCGGATTTATAATCGCTAAAAAGCAATATATTCTTATTTTCTATATAAGGTACAACAATTTTTAAAATTACACGTTTAACAACATCAAAGCCTAAATCTAAATATATCGCAGCCATAACTGCTTCAAAAATATCTGCTAAAATAGCTTTTTTATGAGTACCACCACTTAAATATTCCCCTCTTCCAACACGAATATAATTACTAAAATTCAAATCATTTGCATACTCATACAAAGCATTTTCACATACATAACTAGCACGAATTTTAGTCATTTCCCCTTCCTCATACTTATTACTATTATATAAATAATCAGAAACAACTAAATCAACAATCGCATCACCAAGAAATTCAAGCCTTTCATAAGAAAAATCAAGACCATGTTCATAAGAATAAGATCCATGAGTAAAAGCCTGTTCATAAAGCTTTAAATTCTTTGGTTTAATTCCTAAAGTATCAAATAACTTTTCCATAACATTCACCTCATTAAATATATCATATTTTCAAAAAAAGAGCCATGAAGATTGCTAAATAAAAAAAATAATAGTAAAATATCAAATAGGTGATATAATGAAAAACATCCTGTTAAAACTAATCAATCTATATCAAATAACACCTGGACCATGGCATAAATGCTGTAGACATATACCTAGTTGTTCCGAATATGCAAAGCAAGCAATAACAATATATGGAAGTAAAAAAGGATTAAAATTAGCAATTAAAAGAATTTTAAGATGTAATCCCTTTGGAACATCTGGATATGATCCAGTACCAAAAAAAGGAGAAAAAGAATGAAAAAGAAAATATTTATTTTACTACTAATACTAACAAGTACTTTAACAACAGGATGCTTTAAAAGAGATAAAATGGAAGATATAGAAATAATAACAACTGCATATCCTTTTGAATATGTTACAAACAGACTATATCAAGAAAGTTCCACTATAAAAAGTATCTATCCTAAAAGTTCTAATATTAAAACACATAAATTTACTGAAAAAGAAATAAAAGATTTTAGTAAAAAAGACTTATTTATCTATAATGGAAACAGTAATGAAAGAGAATATGCTAAAGATATGTTAAATCAAAATTCCGATCTAAAAATTATTGATGCTTCCTTTGGAATCGACAGTAACTCAAAAGATACTGATCTTTGGTTAAACCCATCAAATATTCTTATGGCTTCTCAAAACATCAAAAATGAACTAACAGGACACATCACTAATAGTTACATCAAAAACACAATTGAAGACAAATATGAACTACTAAAAGTTGATATTACTGAACTAGATACTGAATTTAAAACTACTGCAGATAACTCACAAAATACAACAATAATAGTTTCCGATGAAACACTAAATTTTCTGCAAAAATATGGTTTTGAAATTATAAATTTAACAGAAAACAATAAAAATATTGATAAAAACATTGCAACAGCTAAAATACTTTTAAATAACAAACAAAATTCTTACATATTTGTTCCAGAAAAAAAAGAGATTCCCAAAATAGTAGATGAAATAAAAAAGGAATATAATATTAAAACTACTACATTCCGAATATTAGATACAATAACCGAAGAAGATGCTTTAAACAATGAAGACTATATCTCATTAATGTATCAAAACATAGAATTAATAAAACAAGAAACATACAAATAAAGATTGTTAACAATAACAACCTTTATTTTTTTACAAACTATTTCTTTTTAAATATACACTTAATAATCCAAGCAATAAATAAATCAATTCCCAATATAGAATATTCAAAACCGTTTGTTACAATACCTTTTTTCACCATAAACACCCTATTTGTAGTATTTTTTATATTAATACAAAATTTATCTTTGTTTTGTTAGTTGCTAATTTATTAGGGAAAAATTTAAATTCACTAATGTAAAATATAATAATCTTACATAAATAATTGCATAATATTAAAAAATTAAACTACAGTTAATATTATAAGAATATTTTTCATTTTGTCAACAGCTATTCTTGCTTAAACACGTAGACATATTTTAATCATAATCTGATAATTTAAATGGTGAAATTAATGAATGACTTAACTAATATTAAAAATCAAGAAACTCTAAAAATAATTGCAAAAAACATTAAACATTTTAGAACAATAAAACAACTTAGCCAACAACAGTTAGAATTTGAAGCAAATTTAGTAACCAATTACATAACTAACATTGAAAAATGTAAAAAAGACGTAAAAATATCTACCTTAGTAAAAATTGCTACCGCTCTAGACATAGAAATAATAGAATTATTTAAAAAAAGAGAAAATTATCAATCAAAGAAAAGAATAGATAATAAAGAAAAAACAAAAGGGAACACTAAAATTACAGTATAAAAGCATGTTACACTTTGTAACATGCTTATTAATTTTAAAATAACTAAAATATCTAATTTTACAATTTTATATCAATTGAGAATACAAAACTCTTAACTTCTTTCGTAACTTCATTACCTTCCTCATCAGTTGTCTTATTTTCAATAAAATCATAAAAATTAAGTACTAAAGCTTCATCATCTTTTGGTTGCTCAAATACCAAAGATCCTTTTTTTGTACTACCTACAAATAAAGTTCCATTATAAAGAGCAGTGGTAGCATTAACAGGAGTAAAAATTCTACCTGTTTCTTTATCTTTAGAGTTTGACATTCTCCAATTTTTATAACCATATTTTACTTTTTCATCACTATTATTTTCTAAAGAAATATTAACTAAAATAAACTCATATCCATTTTTAGCTTTACGATATTCTGTTCCATCTACTACTTTCGCACTAGAAACACTATAAATAACACCATTATATAAAATTCTATCTCCTAATTTAAAATTTCTAATTTCAGAAGAAGGTTTAATTTCATAATCATAATTATTATCAAAATGGTATCCCAATAACAAAATGCAACCTATAATTAAAGAAATAATAATACCAAAAATAAGTAAAATCCAAACCCACTTTTTCTTAGAAGTTTTCTCCTTAGGTTCTTTGTCCTCTTCATCTTCAGAAAAAATATTTTCCTTTGAAAACGACGTTTTTAAACGACTAGCAAAATTAGAAAATAATTTTTTTTGTGATTTTTTACGAGTTTCATTTTCCGGAAGAACTTCAATTCTTTCTATATCAGATTGATCTACTTCTTCGATGAAATTAGCTTTATCATCAATATCTTCAGATATCTGAGTAATTTCATCTTTAACATCTGTTAATAACTCTTCTTTTTCATCTTCTAAATCTAAATCTTTATTATCTAAAGACTCATCCTCATCAGGATTGCTAACTTCATCAACAATTTCTATTTCTTTTAATTTTTCTTTTTCTTTATTGTCTTCTTTCTCAGATTCATCAGTTTTTTCTGAAATCACTTCTTCTTTTTCAGAATCATTACCTTTTTCTTCAGACTCATCAATTTTTTCTGAAACTATATCCTTTTCTTCTGATTCATTATTTTCTTCAGAATTTTCTTCATTCTTCTTATCAGAAGAATCATCATCCTTTAAAGATTCATCAATAGTAAAACTCAAAGGTTCCTCTTCATCTTCCAATTTAACATCATCTATTTTTTTATCAGCGATTTCAACATCTGAAGTAGTTTTTAGTTCCGAATCATCAGCAACAAAATCCTCTTTTTCTACAGAAGCATTATCTTCAACTTCACCAAGTTTTACCTCAACAATAGCAAAAGAATCTTTAACATCAGCCTTATCAACAACAGATTTTTCAATCTTATCAGTATTTTCATCATTACTTATTGTATCAACAACTTCAACTTCATCTTCTACAACAACTATTTCTGCATCCTTACCTAAATCAGACCCATTCTCTACATTTTCAGAAACAATGTCAATCTTTTCATCATGAGAATTTTTATCATCTTCCAAAGGCAAACTATTAGAAATTTTCAAATCATTCTCGTTAATTTTTAAATTTTCTAAATCTTTAACTTCACCTTTATTACTTAAATTTAAAGGATTATTACTATTATCAAAATTCTTTTTTTCTTCATTTGTTGTTTTATTTCTTCTGAAAAATCTGTCAAACAAACTAATCTTAGAAACATCTTTTACTTTAGATATTTCTGTCTCAGAAGTTTTTAAAGATAAGTCTTCACTTTTATTAAGAACTTTTTTTTCTAAATTTTTATCAGCTTTTTTCTTTTTACTTACATCTTTACTTTTAACACTTGTTTTCTTTTTTAAATCATTACTTTTTTTCTTTGATTCACTTTTCAAATCACGATTAAAAATATTACTTATTAATAATGCAATTCCAGATTTTTCATTCTTTTTTACAACCCTAATATTTATTTTACTTTTTTCTTTACTTTTATTTTTATTATTATTTTCTTTTTTTGGCTCTACTAATTTCTTGTTTGTTTTATTATCACTAAATTTATTTGAAGTTTGATTTCCATTATTTTTTTATACCTTAACAGTTTTATTAACAACTTGTTTACTCTTATTTTCAGCCTTATTTACTTTTTTACCTGTGCTTTTAGTAGAACTTTGTTTAACATTAGCTTTCTTATTACCATTTTTAACTTGTTTAGAAGTATTTTTAACAGCCTTTTCTTCAACAACAGTTTCTAACTTTGGTTCTGATTCAAGTACCTTTTTTTCTTCAACAATTTCATTTTTTGTTACTATTGCTTTTTTCTTTACACCAGTATTAGAGGCAATTATTTTAGCTTTAGAAACGTCCGCACCACAACTTGGACATATTTTTGTCTTATTAGCAACTTTCTTCTTACATTTATTACAAACCTTCATACAACTCTTCCTCTCCAGTATAAATATATTAAGACTCAAAAATAAAATGAAAATATAATCAGTATCTAAGCAAAATTATAACATAAATGATAACCAAAGTCATTACAAAATATACATTTGATTACAAAAATATGATTAACTTGTGATAATGTCTTAAGTGTTAACTTGCGAAAATGTCTCACTATTATATAATATGTCACTGAGGTGGCAAAATGAGAAAGGTTGTATTAAGAATGAATGAAAAAGAAAAATATGATGTTATCAAAGAACTAGTTGATCACAATGGTAATAAAAATCGAGCTAGTAAAAAGCTCGGTATATCTAAAAGACAAATTAATCGTCTTATTATTGTTTATAAGGAGAAAGGTAAATCTGGCTTTATACATGGCAACCGATCAAAAAAGCCTGTTAATGCCTTAGATAAATCAATCTCCGAAAATATTATACTATTATATAGAAATAAATATCAAGTATGGAATTTTCAACATTTTAAAGAGTTTCTTAAAAAGTATGAAAATATTGATGTTTCTTATAGTTTTATTTATAAAGTTTTGTCAAATGAAGGTATATTATCCCCTAAAGCTAGAATTAAAACTAAACGTAATTATGCTAAACAAAGACTACTTAAAGAAAAGAAAATTAATCTTGCTATGAATAACAAGCAAATAGAAAATATTGTTACTCATGAAATTGCTTTAGAAATTTCTCACCCACGTGGAGAAAAACCTAAATACTTTGGTGAAATTATTGAACAAGATGGTTCTATTCATATGTGGTTTGGTGATATTAAAACTTGTTTGCATCTTGCCATTGACAAAGCTACTTCTACTATTGTTGGTGCTTGGTTCGATAAACACGAAACATTAAATGGCTATTATCATGTTTTCTATCAAATATTAACTAAATATGGTATCCCTTATAAGTTTCTTACTGATAATAAAACAGTATTCAATTACATATCTTTAAATTCTGATAAAAGAACTAGTGATAAAGATGTGTTAACTCAGTATGGTTATGCTTGTAAACAGCTTGGTGTAGAACTTGAAACTACTTCTGTTTCTCAGGCAAAAGGCTTAATTGAACGTACAAATGGTACTTTTCAAGGAAGACTGGTTAATGAATTAAAATTACATGGTATTACTACTATTGAAGAAGCTAATAAATATCTTTTGGAAATTTTTATTCCTTATTTTAATGAAAAATTTGCAATGAACTATAAAAAATTTAAATCAGTTTTTGAAGTTTCCCCTTGTAAAGAAAAAATTAATTATACTCTTGCAATTTTAACTCCAAGAAAAATTGATAATGGTAATTCAATTAAATATTATGGCAAATATTATCAACCATGCCTAAATAATGAAATAAAGTGTTTTATGCCCAAAACTGTTTAATTATTAAAACTTTTAATAATGAATTATTAGTTACAATTGATGACCAAGTATTAGAATTAAAAGAATTATCTAGAAACGAAAGATTTTCTAAAGAATTTGATGAAATTAAAGAGGTTAAAGAAAAGAAAAAATATATTCCACCAATGAGTCATCCTTGGAAATTATCATCTTTTAAGAAACAATTAGAAAAAAGTCATTACCAACATCAGTATGCCTAATTTTGAACAAAAAAACGAGAATATTTTCTCGCTTATGTTTAGAAATTTTTGAGACATTTTCCTAAGTTATTGACATACAAAATATACATTTGATTACAAAAATAAATTCAATATTACTTTTATATAGTCTTTTTATTTTAATTTAATAAAAAACAGTTGAAATTACTTTTATTTTATCATATAATAAAAATGCATTTTATTATTAATATGCATACCTTGGAGTGGTACTCAAGAGGCTGAAGAGGCGTCCCTGCTAAGGATGTAGATTGGGTTTACTGATGCGAGGGTTCAAATCCCTCCCACTCCGCCATAATAAAAATAAAATATAATTATAATAAACTTAGCAAGCATGTTATTTTTTATTTAGAATAACATGCTTGCTCTTTTATTACATAATACAAAATTTATAACACTAAAATATTAAAAAATATCACTACATTTACTAAAAAAGGAAAAATTTATATTTTCTTTCATATAATTGTATAAATAACAATAGTAACAAACATAACAAATTTAGGTGATATTATGAAAATTAGATTAGGATATGTCCACAAACCCCTTACTCTTGAAGAATATATAAGTTTTAAAACTACAACTTATACATCCTATCAAAAAGAAGCAAATAATAATAAATTAGAAAAAATAATTTTAGACAATCTTCACACTTTAAAAGAAATATTAACTTATAATGTTAAAAATAATATTCATTTCTTCAGAATCACTTCAAATTTAATTCCCTTAGCAACACTAAGTGAAGTAAATTTTAACTATATCAAACCCTATCTCAATGAATATCGAGAAATAGGAAAAATAATATATGAAAATGAACTCCGCGTCGACATGCATCCTAGTCAATATACAGTTCTAAATAGTACCAAAAAAGAAGTATTAGAAAATTCAATTAAAAGCTTATTTTATCATTACCAAGTATTAAAAGCCATGCAAATAGCAGAACCAAAAATCCTTCTTCATATAGGAAGTTCAACCTTAGGTAAAAAAAATAGTATGATAAGATTTGCCAACAATTTTCAAAAACTTCCAAGCGAAATAAGAAGAGCAATAATGTTAGAAAACGATGACAAAACTTACAATGTAAAAGATACATTAGAACTATGCCAAAAACTAAATATTCCCTTTGTATTAGATTATCATCATCACATATGCAATCCTACCGAAGAAAACATTGAATACTATTTAAATGACATCATAAAAACCTGGAAAAATCAAACACCAAAAATGCATTTTTCTTCCCCGAAAAGTCATCAAAAAAAAGAAATAAGAAGTCATCATAACTACATAAACAGTAATGACTTTATAAATTTCTTAGAAATTCTTAAAAAACAAATATATGAAAGTGGACAAGCACTACAGCAAGAT
>CAZEAD010000005.1:0-9384 GCA_964510115.1 uncultured Mycoplasma sp. | reverse complement strand
AAAAGAAAAGGATAAAGCACTATTTAAACTAATTCGTGAACTAAAATACAAAACCAATTATAAATTCATTGATGAAACAACAATAGAAATATAAAAAACTATAGATAACAAAAAATCTATAGTTTTTTTACTATTTAAAAACAACATTTTTTAAAATATTTTGTACCTCTTTACCACTTTCATTAGTAAAAGCTAAATAATAACTACCAGGAATTTTATCAATATAATCAAAATGTTTTTCACTATCATAATGTAATAAACTAGTAGAATTCCTATTCTTAAGAAAAGAATAATACTTACCATTTCTATCTTTTATTTTATAATTGTTTTTAAGACAAAGATTACAAACACTACCAGTTGAAGAAACAAAATAATTAATAGGACAATACTTCATAATCATAAGTTCTAACTTTCCATAAACCAAAGTCATAACAGGAGCATCACATTTATAATTTCTTTCATAAACACCAACAAGCTTTTTCACTTCTTCATAACTAAGTTCAGGAGACAATCCTACTAATGACACCCCTAACTTTCTAAGTAATCTAACAGTATAAGAATTAGTAACATTTAAATAAACATCTGAAAACATCTTAGTATTATAAAAATGTAAAGCTCCTAAATCAGAAATCAGTAAAGAAGAATAATCACCATTTCGATAATTAAATTCAATCCTTTCAGTTTTATAACCCACTCCAACATCCTTATATTTTAAATAAAGATTGTACTCCTTAGTATAAATATCAACTGGATAATTTAAACATTCCTTTAATTGTTCTTCAGTATTAACACTAACAACATAACCAGAAGATTTTAAATAAGAATCATTTTCCAACAAAACATCCTTTTTAACAAAATCAATCTTTTTATTACTTCGAGCATCAATAAGCTTTGAAGTCAATAATCTACGAATATTATTAATATCACTAATAGGAATAAATATTTCATCATCACTAGTATAAAAAATATCTTTAATAACAAATGGTGTATCACCAAGCTTACTAAGTTTCTCAACAACATCCTCTTTTGTAACAATCCTTTTTAAAGCTTTAGTAACAACAGATCCATGTTCTGAAAATGAATTAACCCCATCAGAAATAGAAATCAAAAGTTTTTCCCCAAGCAAAGCCCTAACAGTAAAAGTAATTGGTATTTCTCTTTTTGGCCACTTCCCAATACGTTCAATAAGTTTAATATCTGAAGTTTTATAACAAAAACAACCATCTAACTTAAGACCCTTATTATCAACATAAGCAATTTCCCCAGCCCTCAAAGAAGAAACCAAAAGTCCATCCTTATTATAAAGATAATTAACAATCATTCCAGCATCATTTCCAAAACGAATACCATCACCTTGAGACAAATCATCACTTAACAAAATCTTAATTTTGTGTGAACAATCCAAAACCTTTCCAACAACAACACCTTTATGATTCGGAGTATCTAAAGAAATCAAATCAGTAGAGTCCCCTAAAAAACCATTTGTAAAACCACGATAATACAACTTTTGCAAATCCTTAATCATCTCTTTTGTTACAACAAAATCCCTTTTATCATAATATGCATCAATCATATTGCGATAAAGATAAGTAACAAAACCAACATAAAAACTAGACTTCATTCTTCCTTCAATCTTTAAAGAAGTAATACCTAAATCTATTAAAGAAGAAATATAATCAAAAGAACACAAATCTTTCATACTAAATAGATAATCACCATCTAATAAAACCTTTTTATTATTTTCATATAATTGATAAGGTAAACGACACATTCCAGCACAAGCCCCTTGATTGCCACTCCTACCTAAAATAGCACTAGAAAACAAACAAAGCCCAGAATAACTAACACATAAAGAACCATGAATAAAAACCTCTTTATCAATATCACAATTCAAATTAGCAATTTCGTTTATAGATAATTCCCTAGCTAAAACTGCTCTTTTAACACCCAAATCTTTAAGAAGTTCTAACTTTTCATTATTATGATTATCACACTGTGTTGATGCATGAATTTCTAAATTAGGAAAAGTTCTATGAACTAAATCAATCATTCCAAGATCCTGCATAATAAGAGCATCAACCCCAATTTTATACAATTGCTCTACATATTTCATAAAATCATCAACTAAAGAATCTAAAACCAAAGTATTAACAGTCACATAAACGAAAACACCATATAAATGACAAAATCTACAAGCACTTTCAATTTCATCCAATGTAAAATTCTTAGCAAACTTTCTCGCCCCATACATCTTTCCAGACAAATAAACAGCATCTGCCCCATATAAAACTGCTGCTTTTAAACTTTCCATATCTCCCGCAGGAGCAAGTAATTCAATCTTTTTCATAATATCACCAATTCATAAAAAATTATAACACAAACAATAAATAACACAAAATAACATTAATTGTAAATAAATTAAATATTTGCTATAATTAAAACATAATAATCGGAGGAAGTAGTATGAATAAAAATAATAAAGAAAAGGAAAACCAAGAAAATAAATTCGCCTTTGGTCTTTGCTTTAAAAAATATTTCTGGGTTTTCATAATAGGTAGTATATTTGGAGCTTACTGGGAACAAATATTAACCCTAGTAGAAAACTATCTTAAAGATGGATCAATCATCTGGGAATACAAAAGAGGAGTAATATATGGTCCCTTTTCCCCAGTATATGGAGGAGGAGCAGTTCTCTTAACATACTTCTTTGGCAATAAAAACTATAAATGGTATCAATATCTTCTTTATGGAGCTTTATTAGGAGGAGGTTTCGAATACCTAATTAGTTTCCTTCAAGAAACATTTATAGGTACAATATCATGGGATTACTCAGACTTATTTTTAAACATAAATGGTAGAACAACAATACCATATGCCCTATTCTGGGGACTTTTATCCTTAATATGGGCAACAATAATTTTTCCAAAAATATCAACTCTAATTGAAAAAGTTCCAGTTAAATTTGGAAACATCATCACAATAATATTTGTTATATTTATGTCTTTAAACATGCTAATATCATGGACAGCTTTATATAGACAAAGACTAAGAAAACAAGGTATCCCTGCTAAAACCATAATTGGAGAACTATATGATAAATACTATACAGATGAATTTCTAAAAAAATACTTTGTCAATATGCGCGAAGCAAACTAAGGAGACTAATCTATGATTATAAACTATATATCTATAATAATGATTATAATAGGGATATTTTTAACAATCATTGCATTATTTCATAGTAAAAATTGGAATAGAACACCAAAAAATATAATAAAAGAACCAACATATGCCATATTAATTCCTGCACGCGATGAGTCAAAAGTTATTGAAAATCTTCTAAAAAGCATCAAAAATCAAACAAAAAAAATAAACATGACAGATGTCTATATAATAGTAGAAAACCCTCTAGATAAAACAGTAGAAATTGCCAAATCATACAACAGTAGCATCATAATAAGAAAAAATCTCCATTTAAAAAGAAAAGGATACGCTCTAGATGAAGCTATAAAACATATTTTAAAAGAAAACAAACACTATGATATGTATTTCATAATTGATGCCGACAATATCCTAGATAAAAACTTCATTCAAGAAATGTTAACATCTTATCATCAAGGATATGACATTACAATCAGTTATCGCAATGGTAAAAATTCCAATGAAAATGTAATTTCTGGTGCTTCTACTTTAACATTTTCACTTATGAATACACTTTTAAATAGAAGTCGAAATAAACAAAAAGGAAACTGTGCTGTATCCGGAACAGGATTTTATATCAAAGGAGAATTTATTGAAAAATGGCAATGCTTTCCTTTCCATTCTTTAACTGAAGATTATGAATTAACACTCTATTCTATAGCAAACAATATGACATCTCATTATAATGAAAAAGCTATATTTTACGATGAACAACCCATAAAACTTAAACAATCAATAACCCAAAGAACAAGATGGATAAAAGGATTTCTAGAAGCTAGAAAAAAATATATTCCTATCTTCAATGAAAAATACAAACAAAATAAAAAAGAAAACAAATATCTTCTTGGAGATATTTTAGGTATCATTCCTTATTTATTTTTAATATTTGGAATAATACTACTCTTCTTAAACAACCTTATAATAGGAATAATAACCCTATTCAAAGATCAAACAATATCATTACCATTATTAATATCATTATTAATTATTATAATAATATATCTAATCTTAATAGCAATCACTATCTATATATTAAAATTAGACACCAAATTAAATATAAATAAAAAGATGAAAATAAAACTAATATTTTTTCATCCAATATTTTTATTAACATACGTAAATTGTTTTCTAAAAGCCATTACCAAAAAAGATATAACTTGGGATAAAATAGAACATCAATCAAATTCCATAAACTAAACCATTTAAAAAGTGAAAATAAACAAAATTATTTTCACCTTTTTATTATTTCTTTAAATTTATATCAATTTTTTGATATGGTATTTCTATCTTTTCTTTATCAAAAATAACCTTAATTTGTTCTAAGAAATCACATTTAACATTTAAAAAATCCTCTTGTTTTACAAAAACTCTAATTCCTATTAAAATATCACTAGCTTCATATTCCAATATCTCAACAAATATAGGTTGATCCTTAATAACTCTTTCTTCTTTATTAACCATATCTAATAATACTTTCTTAACCTTTTTAATATCGCTATCATAACCTACACCAATAGACAAATCAAGTCTTCTAACAGGCATAGCAGAATAATTAATAATGTTAGAACTAATTAAACTACCATTTGGCAAAAGAATCTTTCTTTGATCTGGAGCTATAAGAATAGTATAAAAAATTGTTATGCTATTAACAGTACCATCTAAACTACCAACCATAATATAATCTCCAACTTTAAATGGCCTAAACATTAAAATCATAACCCCACCAGCAATATTACTAAGACCACCTTGTAAAGCAAGACCAATAGCAACAGCAGCTGAACCAATTAACGTAATCATTGAAGTCATAGGTATTCCAATAATAGCAGCAGCACAAACAAAAACCATAACTTTCAAAAATATAACTAAGAAATTTATAATAAAACCTTTAACACTACTATCAATATGTGAAAATAATTTGCTTTTTTTCAAAGATTTTTCTAAAATCTTAATAATCCTGAATCCAACAAACAAAACTATAATAGCCCATAACAAATCAAAACCAATAACCACTAACTTATCAGTCAAAGTTTTTAAAAATTTTTCCATATTTACCTCCATTCTTATTATAACCTATATTTCTAATTTGACAAAACAAAAATAACATAATAAAATACTAAAACAAAGGACGTGGATATTATGAAAACATGTAGCGAATGCAAATTTTTAGATTTAAATGATAAAGATAGATATGGAGACTATTATTGCACAATAAAACATAAATACTATCCCCTAGGAGATTCTACATGCGGATCATTTACTTATCGTGAAAATAAAAGTACAAGCCCTATTTCTATGGGAGGATACTGTTATATCACAACTGCAGTTAGTCAAATACTTGGTCATGAAGATAACTGTTTCTATCTAGAAGAACTAAGAAAATTTCGCAATCAAGTAATGAAAAAAGAAGTAGATTGCTATACAATGCTAGAAGAATATAAAATAGTAGGGCCAAAAATAGTAGAAAAATTAATTCAAGATCAGCAAAAAAAACAAATTTCAGAGCAACTTTTACAAGAATATATCATTCCTGCTATAACTAGTATAAATAAACAACATGAAGAAGAAGCAATCAATATCTACATTTCAATGACAAATTCTTTATTAAACTACTATCAAATAGAAAGTAACATCAATGAAAATTATACTGATAATTTAATTAAAAATGCCAGAACAAGAAAAGACAATCAATAAATATTGAATGTCTTTTAATTTTACCATTTAAAATCTCTAATTTCCTTCATATCAATTCCATATTTTTCAATATATTTTTCATGTTTATCTAACATTTTATAACAATATTCATATAAATCATCCTTGCCATGAACATTTTTAACATACTTCAAAACATCTAAAACTAAATGATATCTATCAATTTTATTTTGAACTCTCATATCAAAAGGAGTCGTAATAGTACCTTCTTCTAAATACCCATGAACATGTAAATTATGATTTTCTCTTTTATAAGTTAACTCGTGAATCAAATTAGGATAACCATGAAAAGCAAATATAATTGGTTTATCAATGGTAAACAAATCATTATACTCTTCCTGAGACAAACCATGAGGGTGTTGACCATTAGTCTGTAATTTCATTAAATCAATAACATTAACCACTCTAACCTTCAAAGTTGGCACAAACTCCTTTAAAATTTTTCGTGCTGCAAGAACTTCCAAATTTGGAGTATCCCCACAACTTGCCAAAACAACATCAGGATTTTTTGTTTTATCACTAGCAAAATCTAAAATTCCAATTCCTTTACGACAATGTTCAATTGCTAAATCCATATCTAACCATTGCAAACTCGGATGTTTAGAAGCAACAATAACATTAATATAATCTTTAGTTCTACTACAATGATCAAAACAAGAAAGTAACGTATTAGTATCAATTGGTAAATACATGCGAACAGTATCACTCTTTTTAGTAGCTAAATGATTTAAAAAACCTGGATCTTGATGTGTATAACCATTATGATCTTGCTGCCATATATGAGAAGTCAAAACCAAATTCAAAGAAGAAATAGGCTCTCTCCACAACAACTCTTTTGAAACCTTTAACCACTTAGCATGTTGACTAACCATTGAATCAACAATTCTAATAAATGACTCATAAGAATGCATAAAACCATGTCTGCCTGTAAGCAAATATCCCTCAAGCATCCCTTCACAAATATGCTCCGACAAAATAGAATCAATAACCTTTCCATTATTACTTAAAAATTCATCAGTTTCTAATACTTTATCATTCCATTTTCTTTTTGTAACTTCAAACATTGCATTAAGTCTATTAGATAAAGCTTCATCCGGCCCAAAAACCATAAAATTATCAAGATTAGAAACAATAATATCACGAACAAATTTTCCTACCTCACGCATATCCTCGGCATAAACAGAACCCGGTGCTTTAACTTGAACCGCATATTTTTTAAAATCTGGAACAATTAAATCTTTTAATAATCGTCCACCATTAGCAACAGGATTAGCACTCATTCTTGCATCCCCAACCGGAATCAATTCCTGTAAGTCCTTTCTTAAAGTACCATTTTTATCAAACAATTTCTCTGGATGATAACTCTTTAACCATTTTTCAAGTAATTCTAAATTTTCAGGATGTTTTTTATCAACCACAACAGGTATTTGATGTGCTCGAAAACTATTTTCAACAGGAAGGCCACTAACAAGTTTAGGACCAGTCCAACCCTTTGGAGTCCTCAAAATAATCATTGGCCATTTAATATGTTTACTATTACTATTCTTAATTTTAGAAATCTCTATAACTATTTTATCTAAAGTCTTAGCCATATCATCATGAATTTTAAGACTGTTACCACTTACAATATAAGGATGATAACCTAAAGACGTAAAATAAGAAATAAGTTCCTCATTTTTCATTCTTCCAAAAATAGTAGGATTAGCAATTTTATAACCATTTAAATTTAAAACTGGCAAAACAGTTCCATCAACTTTAGGATTAATCAGTTTATTACAATGCCAAGATGCTGCAAGAGGACCAGTCTCTGCTTCTCCATCACCAACACAACAACAAACAATAAGATTAGGATTATCCAAAACAGCACCATAAGCATGAGCTAAACTATATCCAAGTTCCCCACCCTCATGAATAGAACCTGGAACCTCTGGAGCGGCATGACTAGAAATTCCCTTAGGAAAACTAAATTGTTTAAAAAGTTTCTTAAGTCCAGCCTCATCATAAGTAATATCTGGATAAACTTCACTATAAGTTCCATCCAAATAAGCACCACTCACCATTGATTGCCCACCATGACCAGGACCAGAAATATAAATCATATTCAAATTATACTTTTTAATAATTCTATTCATATGAGTATAAATAAAATTTTGACCAGGAGCAGTCCCCCAATGTCCAACAAGTTTGTTCTTAACATCAAACAGCTCAAGTTTTCTTTTAAGAAGTGGATTATCAAGCAAATAAAGTTGCCCAACTGATAAATAATTCATTGCATTAAAATAATCATTTAATTTATTTAACTCATCTTTTTTTAACACACTAATCATCCCCAATTCTAAAATTATTATATACTAAAAAATAAACAAAATCTACATAAGTTAAAAATAAAAGAGATAAATATCTCTTCCATACAAACAATAATTTCCTAATTATCATTCTCATTATATATAACATACTTGTCATCAATAGTACCTTTTCCTGTAACCAAAGTATCTTTCCTCAAAGATATAACAGGCCTTATAGGAAAATAATTAGATTTATTAGAAGAATTACTCGTAATATTGCCATTATAAAAAGCCCAAACCGCCTCTTCAGGATAATCCTTAGCAACTCCAACTGGACTCATAAACCAAAATCTATCACCATTTTTATTATATAAATAAACATTTTCATTCTTTGGATTAGTGCTTGAATTATATAGTTTACATCCTGCAAGCATAGCCTCATCAAGAGTCAACAAACCAACATATCCATTTACTATTCCTTTACCATTAGCATCAGTACTACATTCAAAATTAGGAATATAGCTATCAATCTTCCCTACACTAACATTTCCAGTGTTCCATTCACGAACCGAAGGTATAACTTTCAATTGTTCACAATAATCACTTGCTACTAATTTACTTTTTTCATACTCATTAAGATTATTCTAAAAATTATTATACCAATAATCAACATTTTTCTTAATACCACAGTAACAATTTACTGCATCACCACCTGAAACCTTATATGTACAAGATCCAAACGTATCATTAACATTATCAGTATTACTGTAATATATATTATTATAATCAATAGGCGTTATTTTATTATAGTAATATAAAGAGTCACTTCCAATACCATTAGACAAAATCATCCTAATAGAACCATCTTCATTAGTACGAATTATTCTCCAATAAGCAGGACCAAAATGTACATAATTATCATTAACAGAACCCTTATAATAATAAATTTCCTTACTTCCATTAGTATATTTATGAACACCGCTCTCTTCACCATCCACTAATGTTGCATTAGTTAACTTCTCAGTCAAGTTAGTAATAATTTTCACCTTTATAGATATCATGTTTTTTCCAGTAACCTCGCTACTAAATAAAGCATAACTTGTAAAAGTTACTATCGAAAATAATGAAATTCCCACCAAAAAGAAAATGAGAACGTTCATCTTCTTGATCTTTTTTAATGGGGTTTTAT
>CAZEAD010000004.1:0-21561 GCA_964510115.1 uncultured Mycoplasma sp. | reverse complement strand
CATATCCTTTATTCACTAATACAGTTATCATTTCAATATAATCATCAATCATCGAAGTAGCAGGACAAACAACATCTGGTCTTTTAATATTCAAATCTTTACAATCCTGAAAAAATTTTTCAGTATAAAATTTAGCAATATCTAAAACAGTTTTTCCTTCGCGTATTGCACTACTAACCATCTTGTCATCACCACTATCAGAGTCACTTGATAAATGACCAACATCAGTAATATTCATTACCCTATTGACATTATAACCAAGATATCTTAAAGCTTTTTCAAGTACATCCTCAACAATATAAGAACGCAAATTACCAATATGAGCGAAATGATAAACTGTCGGACCACAAGTATACATTTGTACCATAGAACTATCATAAGGAACAAAATCTTCAATCTTTCTTGTTAAAGTATTATAAAGTTTCATAAACACCTCCAAAACTATATTAAAATATATGATAACCAAATAACAAATTATCTAGCCATAGTATAACAAAAATCAAAAAAATAGTAAAGAACAGAAAATCTAATATCAACGAATAAAACAAAATCAACAACATAAAAGAAAACCCTTATCATGAAAATCATAAATACAAAGGTTTTCTCATTAATATGATATCAAATTTTAAACTAAATACTAATTACTTTTAAGAAGTCTAGCATCGTAATGAGCACCAATAGTAAGCGAAGCATCGCTAAAGCCCCAACACCACAAATATGCTATTTTATTTATATATTTATAACAGCATACTTAAACTTTATTTTAAATTATAAATTAAAGCAAAAAATTTAACAAAATAAATTTACATTATTAATAAAATTTTATAAAAAACCACTATACACTTTCCATAGCTAATTCTTTTATAAAAATATTTGAATTCCCTACAATAACCCCATCTAAAATTTTACTTTCTAAGTATTCAGAAATAACATAATCAACTTTTCTCGCTCCATAAACTTCATAATTACATAAATTGATTATTTCTTTCACAATCTTTTTTGATATTTTAATATTAATTCCTTGCTTCTTATAATTATCACGCAAATCCATAATCTTTTTAGAAACAATATCAGAAATAACAGAATATTCCATATTATTAAAATATACAATTTTATTAATCCTATTAACTAATTCCACACCTAAAAAAGATTTTAGTTCCTCTTCCTGCTTACCAATTTCTTTATTAAAACCAATATCATTCTTTGTAAAGCCTAAATTAGAAGTCATTATAATAACAGTATGATCAAATCTAACAATTTCTCCTCGAGAATCTTTTGCACTACCTTCATCCAATATCTGCAAAAACAGATGTAATACATTAGAACTAGCCTTTTCAATTTCATCTAACAAAATAACTGAGTATGGTTTATCTTTAACCTCTTCAAAAACATTTTTGGTATCATTATAACCAACATAACCAGGAGGAGCACCAATAATTTTACTAATTGTATGCGATTCTTTATATTCACTCATATCTAATCTAATAAAATTATCCATACCATAACATAATTTAGTATATTCCTTAGCAAGCAATGTTTTCCCTGTTCCAGTAGGCCCTACAAATAAGAAAGAAAAAGGTTTTTTTGAATTATCATTACCATATCTTATTTTTTTTGTAACAGAATATAATTTTTCAACAGCTTCATCCTGCCCTATCACAACAGATTTTAATTGAGTTTTTAGTTTTGTCAAAACATTATCTTTACCAAAAAAGAATACAGGAATCTTTGATTTTGATTCAATTACCTTTCTAACATCTGATAAAGTTATATTGTAATACTTATCATCTAAAACTTCATCGACTTCTAACTTATTTTTTTTACTCTCTAACTTAAGCTCCTCTTGTCTATACAAAAAAGCATTTTTAAAATCATTATCCAAAATAGCACTATTCTTAAGCTCTTTAACTTTTAAAATATCATTAGATAAATCTCCAAGCACATTATGATTTTTATAGTTTTTAATTGAAACAAAAGAAGAAACCTCATCCATAATATCAATAGCCTTATCAGGCATTTTTCTATCATAAATATAAGCATCTGATAATTTAATTATTTCATCAATAATAGAATCAGAAATCTTGACCTTATGATATGCCTCATACACAGGACGCAACTTAAAAAGAATATCTCTGGTAGTAGAAAGTTTAGGTTCCTCAATAAAAATTTCCTGAAACCTTCTATCCAAAGCTTTATCTTTTTTAATAAATTCTTTATATTCTGCAACAGTAGTAGCCCCAATTATTTTAATCTTAGCTCGAGCCAAAGCAGGTTTCAAAATATTAGAAGCATCAATTGCTCCTTCTGCTCCTCCAGCCCCAACTAAAGTATGAATTTCATCAATAAACAAAATAATATCATCATGACTTTCAAGCTCCTGAATTATCTTTCCAAGTCGTTCCTCAAACTCGCCACGATACTTTGTTCCTGCTACTAAACTAGCCATTGAAACAGAAATGATTCTTGTATTTCGCAATTTATAACAACAACTATGATTAGCAATAGAACGTGCTACCTCTTCAACAACAGCAGTTTTTCCAACACCAGCCTCACCTATTAACAAAGGATTATTCTTTGTCCTCCTAGATAAAATTTCACAAACCCTTCTGATTTCTTCATCACGTCCCACAACAGGATCAAGCTCACCATTTCTAGCTTTCTCGACCAAATCAACACCAAAACTATCAATCATTAACTTTGTTTTTTTCTTGGTTTTTACAACAGTATTTGAAAATTCATCATACAAATCATCAATATCAACACCCATACCAATTAAAATACGAAGAGCAACACCTTCTCCTTCTTCAAATATTGCCAATAATAAATCATTAGAGTCAACATAAGTTTTACCCTTATCACTTGAATTAATAGTTGCAGTGGAAATAACACTTCTAAGAAGTGGAGTATATAAATAAAAATCATTACTGCTTTTTCCAACTCCAACAACCTTTATTAATTCTTTTTTAAAACTATCATAAGTAATATTATACTCCTTTAATTTTTCAATATCTGTATCTTGACCATATTTAAGTAACGCCAACAAAAGATGCTCACTTCCAATATAAGGATGTTTTAATAACGTCATTTCCTTCTGCATCTGAACAAGAACTTTTCTTGCTTCCTCATTAAATTTAGAAAACATACTATTTCCTCCTCATTTCTATTCTATGTAGATAATGTTAAGAAAACAGTTTTTTTATTCAACAAAAAAACAAAAAAATGAACATAATGTCCATTTTCTTGTTTATTTACTTTTTATTATTCTTTTTATTATGTTTTTTATCAGATTCTGATTTATCACTATTACGTTTATTATCACTTGTTACTTTTTTAGGTTGAACACTCTTTGTCTTATTAGATGTAGCATTATTAGAACCATTATTTTTTGCTTTCACAATTTTAATAGCATAATAAATAACTACTGCTAATAAGAATAATCCAACAACAATTCCCACAAGAATTAATTGTGCGGTAATAGGATTAAATGCTGCATTTATAAAAGCAAAATATGCAAATACAATAACTAAAGCAAAAATTAATAAAGAAACAAATAGCTTCCAAATATACTTAATCCAACTAGAATATTTTACATCATTACTAGACAATGAAGTTAAAAGCATAACTCCAGTAGGAGCAACTAACATTGCTAAAGAATACATACTAGCAAACATTGTACTAAGCAAACCACTAATAGCAACATCATCAGCAGCTGTTACTAAATATGGAAGTGCATAATATGTATAATAATAAGGATCAACATAGAAAACTCCACCTAACAATGAATATAAAGCTCCAATACCAATATTAAATTCTTTAGTAAGAGTCATAAGATAAGTAGCAATTGTTTTATATAATGGATAATAGAAAACTAAAACAAACACTGAAGAAGCCAAAACAGTTAAAATTGCTGGTTTAAAATATTTACGAGCTCCTTCTAAAAATGCATCCATTCCCTCGCTAAATTTAATCTTGTAAATTAACATCAACAATGCACATGCAACTATTAAAGTAAGAGAGAAGAATTCAAAACGAGTTGGAGTAAACCAAGTTCCAAATGCATCATATCCACCAAAAATCTTATCAAAAACAGCATAATCTCCAATAGTAAATGTTGTAAATGAATTATTAATATCAGTAAACCAATTTTTACCAAAAATAGCAGCAAAATCAGTAGTACCTAAAATAAATACTAATAATACTAAACCACCTATTAATAATATAGGCCAGGTCTTCTTAGAACTTTTTTCTTCTTCATTAACAACCTCATCATTAACTGTTTTTTTAGCATGCATTAATGTAAAGAATCCTAATGCCACTAATCCAACAACTAATAACAATAATTTTAGATAAATTTCATCTTTGACAGTTATACTAGAACCACTTGCATTATTAACAAGTCCTATATTAACATTATATAAAATTCCAGCAAAAGTAGCTCCAAACATTCCAACTATAGTAGCACCAAAAGTACAAGCTAAAGCAGTAAGTTTGTCATATCCCATAGTAACTATAATTGAAATTACAAATGGAAATAAGAAAAACATTCCCATTTCAAGACCACAAACAGATGATATAACAGCTATTAAAACCATAACAGCAATCATAAATATCTTTTCGTGCTTACTAAATTTTGAAGCAATAGAATTTATCAATTTATTATATACACCAGTTTTTTTCAAAATTCCATAAAAAGACCCAACTAGTAAAATAAAAATAACAATACTAGAAAATCCCCCAAATGCTTCAAAAATCACTCCTAATAAACGAAAAATTCCTACTTCGCTTTTAGTCAAATCCTCTAAAACACCAAATTCTCCAGCTGGAATAAAATATGTTAAAATAGAATACACAAGCATAAATCCTAAAATAACATAAAATAAACCATTACTTTTTGATTTTTTTTCCATAAATATCCTCCTCAACTATAATTATTACACGAACACCCCAAAAAATAAAGAAAAAAATGGTATTTTCATGAATTTATCACAAAATACCATTATATTTAATCTTTCTTTTTCATAGTGGGGAACAAAATTACTTCCCTAATAGTCTCACTACCAGTTAAAAGCATTACTAATCTATCAATTCCCATACCTAATCCACCTGTCGGAGGCATACCATATTCTAGTGCTTCCACATAATCAAGATCCATCTCATTAGCTTCCTCATTACCAAGTTCCTTTTCCTTTAATTGATTTTCAAATCTTTCATATTGATCAATTGGATCATTAAGTTCTGTAAATGCATTAGCATATTCATTACCTAGAATAAATAATTCAAATCTTTCTGTAAATCTTGGATCATTAGGATCTTTCTTAGCCAGTGGACTAATCTCAACAGGATGCCCATAAACAAGTGTTGGATTTACTATAGTTTCCTCAACAAACTTTTCAAAGAAAGCATTAACAATATGTCCATAAGAGAAATGATCCACAACTTCAATACCATTTTCTAAAGCAAGTTTCTTTGCATCCTCAAAACTCATATTACTAGCAAAATCAATCCCAGTTACTTCTTTAATAGCATCTGTCATACGAATTCTTTTGTATTTAGGAGCTAAAGAAATTGTCTGTCCTCTAAAAGTCAAATCATAAGTACCTAAAATCTTCATACAAACAGAAGAAATTAAATCTTCAATTAAATCCATCATCCCTTCTAAATCACTATAAGCTTTATAAAGCTCAATTGTTGTAAATTCAGGATTATGATTTTTATCCATTCCTTCATTACGAAACAAACGCCCTATTTCATAAACAGCATCCATTCCTCCAACAATCAATCTTTTTAAACTTAACTCTGTTGCTATACGAAGATACATATCAATATCTAAAGTGTTATGATGTGTAACAAAAGGTCTAGCAGCAGCTCCACCTAAAATAGTACCAAGAACTGGTGTCTCAACCTCAACATATCCTAAATCATCCAAATAACTTTGAATAGCACGAATAATTTTTGGTCTCATAAAAGCTACACGACGAGCTTCTTCATTTACAATCAAATCAACATACCTTCTTCTAAATCTCTCTTCAACATCAACAAGACCATGAAACTTATCAGGAAGAGGTCTCAAAGCTTTAACTAAATGCGTAAATGATGTAACTCTAACAGAAAGTTCTCCCATATGAGTACGCATAATTGTTCCACCAAGACCAACAATATCCCCTAAATCAGATTTATCAAAAATAGCATAAGCTTCTTCTCCAACATTATCCAATTTAACATATCCTTGAATTTGACCATATCTATCTTGAACATTAATAAATCCTGCTTTACCCTTACCACGCTTAGTCATAATTCTACCAGCAATAACAACACTAACATTCATTTCCTGCAACTCTTCAGCTGAATAATTACCATACTTTTCTTTTATTTCTTTTGAATTAGAAGTCACATCAAAACGATGTCCAAAAGGATCAATATGATGTTCTCTCAAAAAATCTAATTTTTCTCTTCGAACTAACTCTTGTTCTGTAAATTCTCTCATAAATACACATCCCTTACAAAATTATTTTAACATACTTTCTTTAAATTCTAATAGTAAATTTACAATTTCTTCTTTAGTTTTTAACTTAAACAAACGCATTTTAATATCTTTAGCTAAAGGAATACCCTTTAAATACCAAGCAGCATGACTTCGAATTTCCAAAACTGCCTGAGCTTCATTCATAAAATCAAGTAAATAATCAAAATGTTTTAAACACATATCAATTTTATCACTACAAGTAGGTTTTTCAATTAAAATACCATTTTCCAAATAAGAAACACATTCCTTAAGCAACCATGGATTACCTAAACAACCTCGCCCAATCATCACCATATCACAACCAGTCTCATCAATCATTCTTTTAGCATCAACACCAGATAAAATATCTCCATTCCCTATAACAGGACAAAAAACACTATCCTTAACATCTTTAATAACAGTCCAATCAGCTTTACCACTATAACCCTGCTTTCTCGTACGAGCATGAATTGCAATAGCACTAGCCCCAGCTTGACAAATAGTCTTAGCAACTATTGAAGCATTTATACTATTTTCATCCCAACCACTTCGAATTTTTACTGTAACAGGACAAGAAACACTAGCAACAACAGCCGAAACAATTTCAGAAATTTTATCAATATCCTTCAACAAATAAGAACCAGCATGAGCTCTTAATGCAACCTTTGGAACAGGACATCCCATATTAATATCAATAAAAGCCTTAGGATATAAATTAGAAACAATCTTGGCAGCCTCAGCCATTACTTTAGAATCACCACCAAATAACTGTATTCCAACAGGAATATCTAAAGTTTCAATTCCTTTAAGCATATCCAAAGTTTTTTTATTATGTCGAACAATTGCCTCAGCACTTATTAATTCAGTATAAGCAAGACCAACTCCCATCTCGCTTGCAATTTTCATATAAGCAGGATTAGATACTCCAGCCATAGGAGCTAAAACAACTTTATTTTTAATTTCAATATTACCTATTTTCAAAATATCACATCCCACAACAATTTCTTATAAATTATAATAAAAAATAAATAAATATGCAAGAAAAAACGAATCTTATTTTGATTCGTCTTTCTTATCCAAAGATTTTTCCTCTTCTTCCTTCATCTTACCATTCTCAACCAAGTATTCAATTTGTTCTTGTGTTAAAGTTTCATATTTAACCAAATTATCTGCAATCAAATCAACAAGTTTTCTATTTTCTTTAACAACCTTAGCAGCAGTTTTATAACAATCATCTATAATTTTTCTAATTTCTTGATCAATTTCAAAAGCAACTTGATCAGAGAAATTACGACTCTTATTATAATCACGTCCTAAGAATACACTAGATTCATTTTGCTCCAACTGAACTGGACCAATATCACTCATACCATATTCACAAACCATAGCACGAGCAATTTTAGTAGCTCTCTCAATATCATTAGAAGCTCCAGTAGTAATATCATCAAAAACTAATTGTTCTGTTACTCTACCAGCTAACAAAGTTGAAATAGTTTGAACTAATTCTGATTTTGTAACATGTGCTTTCTCTTCATCATTTTGAATATTTGTATAACCACCAGCCATACCACGTGGAATAATTGTTACCTTTTGAACAATATTAGATTTTTCAAGTTTTAAACCTACAACCACATGTCCAGCTTCATGATAAGCTGTGATTTTTTTATCTTCATCACTAATCTTTCTAGATGTTTTAGCAGGACCCATTAATACTCTATCATGAGCCTCATCAATTTCTGACATTGTAATTTCATCTTTATTTCTACGAACTGCAAGCAATGCAGCTTCATTAAGTAAATTCTCTAAATCAGCTCCAGAAAAACCAGCAGTTCTCTTTGCTAAATATTTCAAGGTTACATCAGATGATAATATCTTATTTTTAGCATGAACTTTCAAAATATCTTCTCTTTCATGTACATCAGGTAAACTTACCATTACTTGTCTATCAAATCTACCTGGTCTTAATAACGCTGGATCCAAAACATCAGGTCTGTTAGTAGCAGCAATAATTATAATTCCTTCATTTGCTCCAAAACCATCCATCTCAGTTAACAATTGATTTAAAGTTTGTTCTCTCTCATCATGTCCCCCACCAAGACCAGTTCCTCTTTGTCGACCAACCGCATCAATTTCATCAATAAAAATTAAACATGGTGCAGTTTGTTTTGCCTGCTTAAACATATCACGAACTCTACTAGCTCCAACACCAACAAACAACTCAACAAAATCAGATCCACTAATATAATAAAAAGGCACACTAGCTTCACCTGCCACAGCTCTAGCAAGTAAAGTTTTACCAGTTCCTGGAGGACCAACTAATAAAACTCCTTTAGGAATTCTAGCACCAAGTTTTTGAAACTTTTTAGGACTCTTCAAAAAATCAACTAATTCTTTTAATTCAGCCTTTTCCTCTTTTAAACCAGCAACATTAGAAAAATTAACCTTATCCTTATCAGAATGTAATTTTGCTTTACTCTTTCCAAAATCAAAAGATTTAGAATTACCTCCAACTTGCTTAGTAATAAAGAAAAAACCAAATCCAATTAACAATACTATTGGTAAATAATTAAGGACAATCAAAAGCAAAGAATTAGCCTCAGGATTTTTATTAACCTTAATTTTAAAATCTTTAGTCTTAGCAATTTCTGTAATATCTTTAACTGTAGCATCAGAAAAAGGTGCATTAACCACAAAATACTCATTTTTACCATAGTTTTTTAATTTACCAGTAATTTGATAAACTGAAGAAGAACTTCTAGGAGTAATTTCAATTTCTGAAACCTCAGTACTATTTAAATATTTCATAAATTGATCATAACTTAACTTATTTTCTTTAGTAGTAAAATATTGAAATCCAAAATAAATACTAATAAATAAAAGAAATATCAATAAATATGAAACAATTGTTTTTGTAAAATTATTTTTCTTCTTAACATTCATATTTTTTCTCCTTTTCTAGTGATACCACAATATTATATCACACTTTTTAGATTTGGGAATATCAAATTTAGATTTTTTCAAACCAGGTAGCCAAACAATCTGGTCTTTAGAATCCACAACCACTGGCCACAAATCTCTTTGACGAAGAGGAATTTTTTCATCAATAAAAATATCCTTGATTTTTTTACTTCCTCCAAGTCCCTTCAAAACTATCTTATCTCCAATCTTTCTAGTCCTAACTCTAAGAGGAAAAGATAAATCTGAAGACTCTAATCTACATATATCATTACCATTTAATTCAGTATTATCTATAAATTCAATACATTTATTATTAGGTAATTGAATAAATTGCCCCAAATTACTTATTTCAATCTCGTATTGATCAATCAAATCAACTTCTTTAGAAAATATCAATTCATCATAACATTTAATTACTTTAATATCATTAGGTAAATATATATATGTATTAACTCTTCTTGATTTAATCAAATTTTTAATCAAATCAACATGCTTATCACAAATCAAAATTAAATCATCATGATATAAATCTTCTAAAATAGACAAAATTACTCTTTCCTTAAAAATATCATCTAAAGACAAAAATTTTGTAATTTTTAAAACATTATCCTTATAAACACTACTAAATACCTTAGCAGTTTGTTTTTTTAAATAATCATCATATACTTGTAATGTTTGACTAAATTTTAAAAACTTTCTATGAACATTCTTATCTTCTTTCTTTAAAAAAGGCAAAACTTCTTTACGATAACGGTTTCTTGTATACTTAGAAGAAGAATTAGATGAATCCTCAACATAAGGAATAGAATGATCTTTATCATATTTTAATATATCATCTTTAGTCAAATAAATAAAAGGTCTAAAAATTTTATAATTTTCATGATCAACAAGCATAGAAAAACCACTATAACCACTAATCGTAGAACCTCTAACAATTCGCATTAAAATTGTTTCAATAAGATCATCACCATGATGTGCAGTACACAAATAATTAGCATGATATTTCTTTACTAAATCTTCAAAAAAACTATATCTTATATTACGAGCCTCATTATGAAAATTATCATCGCTATATTTTTCAATCGTCATGCCCTCAAATAAAACTTTATTTTTTTCACAATAATTTTCTAAAAATAAATACTCATCTTTGCTTTCATGTCTAACATTATGATTAACATGAGCACAAATTATACTAATGTTATGCTTCTTTCTATAATTTAACAATAAAGAAAGCAATAACATTGAATCAGGTCCCCCAGAACAACCTAAAACTATAATATCTCCATCTTTCAAAACCTTTTCTAATTGATCAATTACCTCTTCCATCTAAACAACCTCCACATATTAAAAAAAGATATCTAAGATCTTTTAAGGCATACGAATAACATATTCATTCTTACCAGAATAAAAAAACTTTTCTCTAGCATACCTTGCAACATATTCAGGATCTTGTAATCTATTGGCTTCAACCCTCAATTCTTTCAAAGAAACAAGTTTATCAGACAATTCCTGTTTTTCTTTGTTCTTATAATAAACACTCTGAAAAGTAGAAGCTATTGAATATATGATTATAGCATTTAAAAATAAACAAAATAAACTAATGAAAAACATTTTTTTTGATTTTTTACGTTTATTCTTAGCCATAATCATCACCTTCCATCTCAACATAAATTTTATCAAAACAAAAGTCTATATTCAATCATATAGACATAATAATCCAAAAATTTACGTAAAATTTTTCAAAACAAACTTAATAAGAATAAAATAGCAAAATGATAAACCACATAAAAAAGCAATTAAATAATAATAATGTAAAATACCAGAATTTATCAAAGTTAAAACTGAAAAATAAATAAAAACACTAAATATCATAAACATTGTATTATAAATAACTTTAGCCAAACGCCTTCCATATAACAAAAACTTTTTAACTAAATAAAAGGATCCCAAATAAAAAATACCAAAACCAAAACTAAACAAAACAGAATATACTTGTACTTTTAATGTCATTGAAATAACTTTTCAAACAAACGACCCTTTTTATTTTGTTTTTTTAAATCCTCTAAATAACTCATACTAACAATAAGACCTTTAATAGAAACAACACCATCTTTGGTATCAAGTTTTAATAATTCTAAATCTTTACCCTTCACCACAACATGTCCCATATTAGTTTCCAACAAAAATTCTTCTTCATCAAAACTATCTATTTTAATAACACCTGTAATACTAATTAATTTTCTTTCTGTAATACTTATTCCATGATTATAACCAATATTACTATCATATTTATTTTCCATATATAACCTCCAGTAAATTATATGCAAAAAAATTTATATAATTAAAAAAAATCTCAATAATGAGATTCTTTTAATACTAAATTATTCGGCAGTTTTATATGCTTCTAAAATAGCTTCTTCAAAAATTGCACGTGTCTCAGGATTTATTGGATGAGCAATGTCTCTATATTCACCATCATTTTTTGTTTTTCTACTAGGCATCGCTATAAATAGACCGTTATCTCCTTCAATAATACGAATATCATGAACTGCAAAACAGTCATCAATTAAAACTGATGCAATTCCTTTCATACGTGAACCTTCTTTTTCAATTTTACGTACATTTACTGATGTAATTTTCATCAACAATCCTCCTCTTGAAGCAAACTGCTTCTATTACAATTTTATCTAATTAAAACTAAAAAAGCAATAATTTTCCATATATTTACATCATAATTTCCAAATTACCAATCAATACATCTGAATAAGAAAAAGATTTCAAGGCAGACCCATTATCAGGTTCAATTAAAAAAACAGCTTTATAAGTGCTAACAATCTTACCAGAAAATTCTTCAACTTGATTCCTTCCAGAATTTAACCTAAAATCACAAACTTTATCTTTGTTCATTAAAATAAGTTCTTTAACTGATTCAATTGTCATCTAGGATACCCCACATACATAACACCATTAGTAATAATTCCTCCAATGCCATCTTTACCATATTTTGTTTTACCTAAAATTTTCAAAAGATTTATTGGTTTACTCTTATCAGATAAACAAATAGACGAAGCAATAATCGCAGGATCCAAAGCATGAATATTTATTCTTTTAGGGCTAGAAGCAAAATTAGCACCACTTTTTATCAATTCTTCATAATCTGATTGGCAAGCCCCTGCAATAATTATCAATTTATCATGATCTTTCTCATATTTTCTAGCAACCCTAACAGCATTAACAAAATTACTACTATTCTTGTAATTTTTCAAAGCTTGAAAGTCATTACCTTCTTTATCATAATATGCATCATGCCCTGTAATAACCAAAACATCCGGTTTTATCTCTTCAAGATGTCTTTCTAATTCCGCATGAATATCTTTTTCTTTAATCAAAAGACCATATGCCAAAATATTCATTTTTTTATAAAAATCCATACATCTTTCCAAATAATCTTCATCAGCATCAATATGTAAAATTTTCCCAGGAATATAAAAATATTCATCTCTATTTAAATTAGCAATATCATTCATTCTATCAAATAAATTTCTATCTTCACCCTTAAGATCATCCAAAGAAACCTCAGTAATTAACAAATCATCCAAATCAGCATCCGCAATCAAACGAATATTACATCCTCTTAAAGTAGCAACATGTCCTTGAATTCCAACAATCATAAAAACCATATCATTTTGATGCGATTTCCTAGTAACTAAATCTCCAACTTTAAAAAGCAAAATATCATCTCCCAGAAAATTATATGCAAAGATTCATTAAAAAATACAAATAAAACTACTCACAAAGGTTATTAGCAATATCACAATAAATTTCCAAAGAAATATCACTTGGTCTAACAGACAAATCTAAATCATACTTTTTCAAAACATTCAAAACAATCTCCAAATCATAATCATAAAGATTATTTTTAATTGTCTTACGATTAAATCTAAAACTATCACGAACTAATTTATAAAAGAAATCAAGGTTAGTAACAGGTATTACATTATCTCTTCTCTTAAAAGAAACAACCGCACTATCAACATTAGGAACAGGATAAAAAGAATTTCTACTTACAATAAATTCTCTTTTAATTTCATAATAATAATTCAAAAAAATAGTAAATGAATTATATGATTTACTTCCTACTTTAGCACAAAAACGATCAGCAACTTCTTTTTGAACCATAAACAACATAAATTGTGGATCGATTCCTGAATTAATAATTTTCTCAATAATCGGAGTAGTAATATAATAAGGAATATTAGCAATAACCATTAATTGATTATAATCATATTTTTTTAAATCCAAAACAGGATCAGCCTTCATAAAATCTTCAAAAATAATTTCAAAATTAGAAAAACCACTAAGATTACTAAATAATAACTCTTTTACTTCTAAATCTATCTCATATCCTAAAACAAAATCACATTTTCTACACAAAACATTTGTTAAAATCCCAGAGCCAGTCCCAATTTCCATAGCCAAAGCCCTATCACAATTAAAACTATCAATCAACTTTTCCATTTTCATAAGAATATTTTTATCATATAAAAAGTTTTGACCATACTTTTTTTTAAAATTAAAAGATTTTTTCATAATATCACCCAATAAATAAACACCAATATAATAACATATCTATAAACAAATTTAAAGCAAAATAAAAGTTTAAAGCAAACTCTTTAAACTCATAAAATCTAATTTTTTAAAACAAGAGGTTTCTCTGCACGCCTTTTATTCATTAAATGATTAACAATAATTAAACCATAAGCGAAAAATAAAAAATAAAGTAATATCAAAACAAAAGGCAAATTATCTGAAAAATACAAAGGATTATAATCAATACCATATTTATAATAAAGTAACATATTAGTATCAAATTTAGCTCTAATACCAATTACTATTATAACTGCAAATATCATTACAGATACAAACTGTAACAAAAGATTATTTTTTATCTCTTTATTTCTAGGTATGAATAAATCTACAATCAAAACTATAAACACTAAAAGAAATGGAACAAAAATATAAATACCTTCAACTAAACTTTTGTCCAAACGTTTATAAGTCATAATAATACCAAAAAGTACCAAAGCAAAAGCCACAAGAAATAATAGATACTTTAAAATGTAAAAAAATCTAGACAAAATTATTTTCATGCCACACCTCCAAATTCATCAGCATACCAATTAGCCAAAACTAACAAAGAATTACTAATTTTTTGATATTCAGAAGCAACTAAAGAAAAAGTACTTGTTAAATCATTAAAAACTGTGATTCTTGTAATATCAGTAACATAAGAATAATTGCTATTAGATAACAAACGATTTTTGACATGATTAGACTCCAAATCAACATCAGATTTAACATCAGCAAAACTCGAAGAAATTACTTTAAAACTATCTTCATAACGTGTATCATGAACTTGCAATCCTACATTATGCTGCAAATAAAATAAACAATCATAACTAAGAGATAACAAAACTTCATCATTATAATCATAAACATTTTTATAAGTTAATTCACCAGTTCCAGAAAGATTATAAAAATCTGTTTTTTTAATAGAATCTACAGCATTTTTAATAAAATTATCAATTGAAATAGCAAGTGTTCTACTATTAACAGGAATATAATTAAAATTAACAGAATTAAGAATTCTTTCTACTTTAATAATATTATTTTTAAGATCCCTAATGCTCGCATAATCACTATAATTTATATTAGCAGTAGTACTAATATCATTAGAATGGTAAACATTAGTCAATATTAGAAATCCTACTATAAACAAAGACAAAACAAGTAAACTATTAGATAGCAATTCAATAAAATCCGAAATTACTTTTTTCACTTTAATCACCAACCTTAATCTTAAACTCAAAATCAGTTATAGTAGAACCTCCCCATAATTTTATTTCATAATTATCCTTTGAATTAATATTTATCTTATTTGATGCTAATTTTATAACATTATCATTAGTCAAAACACCTTTAAAAATAGGACTACCATTTTTAATTATTTGATAATTAATATTTGTTTTATTAATATTTTTATTTGAACTATAATCCATAAGATAAACACTATAATTAATAGCAGTTTCATTCTGATTTTCAACATAAAAAGTATAAGAAAAAGCATTATTCTCAGTAGTATATTGTGCAAAACTATCTATTTTTGCTCCATAATCTGTCTTTGAATGAACAACAAATAAATCATAAACACTTGAAGTTCCCCCACCATCAGCAATTTTCTTATTGAAAAAGCCAAAAAACAACCCAAGTGATAATAACAACAAGGCTATAAATATTATAATTATAATCATAATAATTGCTTTTCTCTTCTTTTGATATTCTCTTTTTTCTTTAATATAAGCAGCAGTTGGAACCTCTTCAACATATTCTTGATTAACATCATTTTTCATATATAAACACCTCTTATTCTTCAACTATAATTGTTCTATTTCAGGGGCAGTCTTAATTAACTTTGCCCTTGTAGATCTTTTCTTTAATACCTTAAAAATTTTAATTATATCATATATAATAATTCCTAAACAAGGTAAAACAATTGCCACTATCCAACCAGTACTAGTTACTAAAAATTGTTGAATATATCCTGCCTTAGGAATTCTAAAAACAACCCTTCCAATAACATTACTAGATAATACAGAGCTAGAATCCGCTGTATTATTAGCATCACCCTGAGTTTTGTAAGAATATACTCCATTAACTTGATAAACCTCTTTAACCCTATGCGTAATAGTTACACCATTCGTTATATTAGAAGTAGAAACAAAAGTTATAATATCTCCAACCTCATATATGTCATTCTCATTCTTATATGTAATAACTATATCTCCTGCCTTTATTGTAGGATACATACTTTGTGTCAAGATAGTATAAAAATTTAATTTAACCTCATCCAATCTGTTTTGACTAGTAAGAACCCTAACATAAACTAAATAAAACAAAATAAGTGCAATCAAAATAATTAAAACAAAGAAAATGGAACTAGAAATAATTTTTGCAATTCTATCTAAACCCTTTTTCACAAATTCCAACCCTTTCAATTCTAGTAAGCATCAACAGTAACATAACATTTAAAAGTATTTCTTGAAGAATTCAAACTATACTTATCAGATAACCACATTCTAAATACATAATCAGCAGAATAACTAGATTCGATTTGTTTAGTATATAGTACTTTAGCTCCTACTCTGATCTTACTATCAGGCAAATCAGAAAAATTACTGACAGTACCCTTATCAATAATATTCTGGCTTGTTTCTGAAAGATTTACTCTAACATATTTTGAATCTAATGTATTATTGACATCTGGAACCAAAGAAATTTCATATGTAATCATTCTTTTTTTGTTATTCTCAGAAACTTGTGCAGAAACAGAAAAATCAAAATATTCTTTATCTCCAGATAAATTCATTCCAAGATTATCTGCAGTTGGATACATATTACTGATAGAAATATTATTACCATTTTCTTCATATGAAAACAAAATAGAACCAGTAGAAATAGTATTAACATTTTTTTCAAATGTTCCAAGCAATGCAAAACTAAGTGAAGATACTAAAAATATTAAAAATACTAAAAGTAGTAAAAGGAAAATAAAATAAAATTTACCATGCTTTTCCTCAGTTTGTAAAATACCATCTGCTACATCATCAGCAACAGCTACTTCATCAATAGTCAAATCCTTTTTATGATTCTCTAAATCTTTATTATCGTACATAATAGCACCACCCAATTATACTTATAATAATATCCTAACACAAAATAAAAATTTTTAAAAGTACTTTTTGAAAATATACAATAAAAAAAAGCAAGTAATCTTGCTTTCATTATACAGCTTGCTTAGCAACTAATTTAATTTTAAAGGTAAAAGTCTCTGATGTAGTACTAGAAGTATGCTCTCCACCTGTACCACCAGTTGTCTTAGGCAAATCATAATCAGCAGAAACCCAAGCTTTTAAAGTATACTTATGAGTATCTGTATTTGTAAATGTTCCTGAAGCTATTCTATAACTTTGAATCCCATTATCACTATCTTCAGATCCACTATTTTGTAAAGAAGCAATTGTAACTCCTTCAGTAGCAGAACCAATTACATAACCAGAAGTTGTCTCATCATAAACAACAATTTTAATATAATCCCCAGTTAATGTAGCGCCTGGAGTAATTGAATCAAGTCCAATTTCATATTTAAGTGTCATAGTACCTGATATAGTAGCACCAACTTTAAAAGTTAAAACATTACTATCTGCTTGAGCTATACCTAATGCATCAGACATAGGATATTGATTAGTTAATGCTAATTGTCCACTTCCACTTGCTCCACCTTCAGGATCAGTAAAAGTATCTTCATAATCAATTGATACCTCACCAGTTGTAATAACGTTTTCTCTTGTACCAGCAGCACTGAAAGTATACATTGCAAAAGAAACGCCAACAACAGCAATAATCAAAACAATAACACCTAAAATTGATAGAACTAAAGTTTTCTTGTTATTTTCCATTTCTAATTTTCTCCTTTCTAAAAATTTATCTTAAAGATTGTACATTAGAATCAACATTTACTAAAAGTTTATACTGTTTATCTTTGATAGAATCAACTGCAACACTACTATCTACCCACATTCTTAAGACATAATTAGTTGTCGTAGATCCACCATTAGTATAAGAATCAGTTGCCTCATACAACTTAAATGATCCTGTTCTTAAAGTAGAAGCTTCTAGCTCACTCAAAAGTTTTGGTGCAACAACTGATGTTTCTGTGCTAGACTCATCCTTCTTAGATAAATAAACTTTCACTTCTGATTTTTCAAGTTTTGTTTTTCCAGCATCCACTTCAATTTCAGTAACGTTAATTTCATATGGAATATTAACACTACCACTAGCACCAGTACTAACAGTAAAATCAAAATTTTCGGTTAACGCACTACCTGCAGTATCATCTATTGGAGTAGCATTTACAAGATTAATACCATTCTGAGGTTCAGAATAACTCATTGTTATGGTACCAGTAGAAATAGTATTAGGATCAGAAGTTGCTACCAAATTCGTAACTGCAAAAGAAATACCTACAACTGCAACTACCAAAATTGCAACACCAATTACAGACAACAAAATCTTTTTAGAATCATTTTTTTCTTCCATCATCATATTTTGACCTCCTCTATGTTAACAATATACATAAAATTTCAAAAAAAAGCAATACAAAAATCAAAAATTATTCACAACTTTACTCAAAAAATATTTTTCTTATCAAGATTAAAAACACTAAAAGCATTTTTAGTAGTAATGTCACAAACATCATCATATCTTAGTCCTAATTCTTTAGAAATAAATTCTGCAACCAATTTCACATTAGCAGGATAATTAATTTTTCCCCTTATTGGAGATAAATATGGGCTATCAGTTTCCAAAACTATTTTTTCAATGCCAACCTCTCCCACAACATCAATCAATTTACTATTTTTAAAAGTCACTACCCCTCCTATACCCAAAAAGAAACCAAGATCAACAAACTTCTTTGCCATTTCGTAGCTACCAGAAAAACAATGAATAACACCTCTAACATTATACTTAGAAAGTATGTCATAAGTATAAGATATAGCATCTCTAGTATGAATAACAACAGGCAACTTATATTTCTCTGCCAAAGCAAGTTGAGCCTCAAAAAGTTTAACTTGTTCTTCCATATTATCCTTACCATAATGAAAATCTAAACCAATTTCACCAATACCGACAACTTTTTCAAAAGAATTTATAATTTTTTCAATCAAATATAAATCATAATCCAAACAAAACTCAGGATGAAAACCACAAGTCATAAAAACATTATCATAAGTACAAACTATCTTCTGATTATAAATATTATCGTCTTTATTAGAACTGCCTAAAATAAAATACTTTACTTCATTTTTTAAAGCCAAATCAAAAATATCATCAATATTTTCATCTTTATAATAATCATCATATAAATGCATATGAGTATCTATTAACATAAAATCACCTAATATTATAATATAACAAAAAATGAATACAATAAAGTATTCATTAATTATTTAAATGTTGATATCTCCAAATAAAAATAAGTAAAAAAATAAAATAAAAGATATCAATAATATTCCTTTGTACAACTATCATAATAAGTAATAAAAACAACAAAAATACTACTAAACAACTCCAAAAAGCTTTAGTAAACATATTTCTCCTTTTTTATACTACATTAATAATTATAACTAATTAATAAATAATGTAAATAATTAAAAAACATAAAATTAAAACTTTACATTTTTTTGTTTTTAATTTACATTTCGATTCTTTTAAATAAAACCTTTGGTTCCCCAACTTTAAATGATTTTGTAACATTGATAGTATTATAATCAAACTCATTAACATTTAATTGTCTAAAAATTTCACTAGCAGTATCAGGAATAAATGCCTGTAACAAAATTGTACAAACCCTAATAGCATCCAGTAAAACAAACAAAACTGTATTTAATCTTTCAAAATTTTCTTCTTTAGCTAAAACCCAAGGTGTCGTTTCATCAATATATTTATTACAACTTCTTAAAACAGCAAAAATTGCTTCAATAGCTTCACTAACACGAAACTCATTCATTTTATCATCAACAATCTTAGGAAGACGATAAACACTATCAACCAACAATTTATCTATTTCAGAAAAATTATCAGTTTTTTCAATAGAACCATCAAAATACTTATTAGCCATACTAATAGTTCTATTTACCAAATTACCAAGAATATTTGCTAAATCAGCATTCGTTCTAGCAACTAAAGCTTCAACTGAAAAATTACCATCACTTCCAAAAGAAACTTCTCTCAAAGCATAATACCTAACTGCATCAACAGAATAAAGATTTATATATTCCCTAGGATTCATATAATTCCCAGACGATTTTGATATTTTAGCATCACCTAGTTTTAACCAACCATGTCCAAAAACCTTTTTAGGCAAAGGCAAATCAAGAGCCATTAACAAAGCTGGCCAAATAATTGTATGAAAACGAACAATTTCTTTACCAACCAAATGTAAATCTGCAGGCCAATATTTCTTAAACAAACTATCATCATCACTCATATATCCTAAAGCAGTAATATAATTAGTCAAAGCATCAATCCAAACATAAATAACATGTTTAGGATTAAAAGAAACAGGAATACCCCAAGAAAAAGAAGTCCTAGAAACACACAAATCTTCCAATCCTGGCTCAATAAAATTATGAATCATCTCATTCTTACGAGATACAGGTTGCAAAAAATCTGGATTATCCCTAAACATTTCAATCAAACGACCTTGATACTTAGATAATCTGAAAAAATAACTTTCCTCCTTTACCAAATGAACCTCTCTTCCACAATCAGGACATTTTCCATCTACCAATTGTGACTCAGTCCAAAAAGACTCACAAGGAGTACAATATAAACCCTCATATTCCCCCAAATAGATATCGCCTTGTTCATAAAGTTTATTAAAAATCAATTGTACAGCTTTTTCATGATAATCATCAGTAGTTCTAATAAACTTATCATAACTAATATTCAAACTCTTCCATAAATCTTTAGCGTTAAGAACAATCTCATCAACATATTCTTTTGGAGTAACACCTTTTTCTTTAGCCTTATTTTCAATTTTCAAACCATGTTCATCTGTTCCGGTCAAAAAGAAAACATCTTTTCCTTTCAATCTATTATATCTAGCAATTGCATCAGCAATAATTGTTGTGTAACAATGTCCAATATGAAAATTAGCACTTGGATAATAAATTGGTGTTGTAATATAAAATTTTTCTTTCATCAAAAATCCCTCCTATTTAATAATATACCAAAAAAAAGAAATATCTCTAAAGGACGAAATATTTCCGTGGTACCACCTTAATTCATACTATAAAAGTATACTCAAAACCTATAACGTAGTAACCCGAGAACAAACGTCCAGTTCAGAAACCCACAATAATAGTATTAATACTTAATTTCCATCAACATAAGCTTTCTATGAATAATATCTATTAAATCCTTTTCTTCACAACATTTATGCAAACATAATAACATATAAATATATTTTATTCAATATA
>CAZEAD010000003.1:0-22333 GCA_964510115.1 uncultured Mycoplasma sp. | reverse complement strand
ACTGTAATAACATTGTTTATTATCTTGAACTGAAATTTCTACTTTGTATTTATTGTGTGACATAGGAGTTATAGTATATATCTTGAATACGTTTTCTACGATTTCTGTTTTATATTTTAAAATTCCTTCTTTTGATATCATTTTTGATACTATTTCCATTTTATCTTGATAAATTGAAAGTTTATTTACAAACTCTCCGACTGTCATATTTACTAATTCTTTCATATTTTTACACTTCCTTATTTTAATATATGCTTTAGGTTCAATGATTTTTGATATATATCGTTTTTATTTATTTTTGTAGTTTCACTTAATATTTTTATTGCTTCTTTTATGGTTACTTGTTCTTTAATTATAATATCAATTAGTAATGCTTCGACCGATTGTTGTGTTTGTTGTTTTCTTGTTTCTTCATTCTTGTCGAATACTAAAGTGTACTCGCCAAGTTCATGGTTAGGATTACTTTTTAAGTCCTCTAAAACTGTTTTGATATTACCATAGTAAACTTTTTCATGAATTTTAGTTAAGTCTGATGCTAATGAACAAATAGCGTTTGGAAATTTCTTATAAAGATATTCAAGAGTTGATACTATTCTTTTTGGTGATTCATAGAAGACAAATAAAGATATTTCACTGTTTTTAATCATGTTAATTAATTCTTCTTTTTCTTTATTTTCTCTTGGTACGAATCCATAAAAGGTAAAATGTTTAGTATCTAAACCACTTATAGATAGGGCTGTTATAACTGCGGATATTCCTCCGACTCCTATAACTTCAATATTTTTTTGTCTGGCTTCTTTAACTATGATGTAACCTGGATCTGAAATACATGGTGTTCCAGCATCGGTTATTAAAGCGACGTTACTGCCTTCTATAATTTTAGAAAGATATTTATCTTTTGTTGATGTTTCGTTGAACTTATGATAAGCATATAATGGTTTTTTAATGTTTAAATGATTAAGTAGTTTTAAACTATGCCTAGTATCCTCGCAGAGAATAAAGTCAACACTCTCTAGCACTTCTACTGCTCTTTTTGTTATATCATTAAGATTTCCTATTGGTGTTGCCACCACATATAAAGTTCCCATCTGAAACCTCCTAGAGCGTTCTATATTATACAACTATTCTTCTTTTATTTCAAGTCCTAAAATTTTTGCTAGTTCCATAGCTTGATAGGGACTGACAATTAAACTTTTAAAACTTTGTAAAGAAAAGTTGCATCCGCTTATATTACAAGTTGATAAATCAAGATTGTTTTGTTTTATTTCCACTAAGTCTGAACCTTGAAGATTAGAATTTTGAAATTTACTTTTTTCGATTGTAGAATAGGAAAATGTGGCATTTTCTAAATTACAACTTAAATACTGACAATTTTTTATTTGACATTCATAAAAGTTTATATAATTTAAAAGACTATTTTTAAATTCTACTTGTTTTAACCTACTGTTGGTAAGAGAACTTCCTAACATTTTGGAATCGATTATTTTTATATTTTTAAAGTTACTATTAGTAAAATCACAATTAGAAAAGTTACAGTGTTTAATTGTGCACTCTAAGAGGTAACTATTTTGAAAGTTACAATTAATAAATGTCATATTATTTAGACTACAATTTTTTATTTCTTTGTTCGAAAAGTCAATATCTGTATATGTTTCATCGGAATATGATTCATTAAAGTAATAATCTTGTTCACTATTCATTTTGGGCCTCTTCTTTGGCATCTTGTTTTAATTCATATAAAATATTAAGAGCTTCGAGTGGTGTTACTTCTAAGGGATTAATTGATTCTAATTTTTTTAGAACTTTGCTTTCTTCTTTTGGAATATTAAAATCTAATGGTAATGCTGTTTGTTCATAGATTTCTTTTTTATTCTTTTTATTTTCATATATATCTAATATTTCGGTTGCTCTAGTTATGATTTCTTTGGGAAGGTTGACTAAGGATGCGACATGGATACCATAACTTTTATCTACTGGACCTTTTTTTATTTTATGAAGAAAGGTTATTGTTTGATTTTCTTCTTTAGCACTTACATGGACATTTTTTAGATTTCGAAGTTTACTTTCTAAACTAGTCAGTTCATGATAATGAGTTGAAAATAGAGTTTTTGCTTTAACATGATCATGAATGTATTCAAGAATAGCTTGGGCTAGACTTATTCCATCATAAGTTGCAGTTCCCCTTCCTAATTCATCAAAAAGAATTAAACTATTTTCGGTAGCATTACTTACAGCATTGTTAGCTTCTTTCATTTCGACCATAAATGTTGATTCACCACTTACTAGATCATCACTAGCTCCGATTCTAGTGAATATTTTATCAAAAATAGGAAGACTTGCTTCTTTACAAGGAACAAAGGAACCAATTTGAGCCATTATTATAATTATTGCAAACATACGCATATAAGTTGATTTACCACTCATATTAGCACCAGTTATTAAGAGAATATTTGTCTTTTCATCCATGATTATATCGTTAGAAACATATTCTTTTTTTGAGACGACTTCTACAACTGGATGACGTGCTTCAATTATTTTTACATTTCGGTTTTCTACTATGGTTGGTCTTACATAGTTATTTGTTTCAGCGATGGTTGCTAATGATTGAATTACATCTACTTCACTTATGACTTCTGAGGTTGCTTGAAGACGACTGATGTATTTTCTAGTTACATCTCTTATTTCGGTAAATAGTTGATATTCTAGAGCATAACTTCTTTCTTCAGCATTTAAGATTAAATCTTCTTTTTCTTTTAATTCGGGTGTTACATATCTTTCGGCATTAGATAAAGTTTGTTTACGAATATAGTTATATTCATCTTTTATTAAACTGGTTGAGCCTTTAGATACTTCAATAAAATAACCAAATACTTTATTAAAACCAACTTTTAAGGTTTTTATTCCTGTTCTTTCTCGTTCTTGTTGCTCTAATCTTAAAATGAAATCTTTACCTCCACTTGATAATTCTTTTAATTCATCTAGTTCTTTAGAATATCCTTTTTTGATGATGTTTCCTTCTTTGATGCTAATTGGAGCTTCTTCTTCTATGGATGTTTCTAATAAATTATATAATTCATCGAATGTTTCGATTGTTTTATCATAGTTTAATTGTTTCAAAATGTTTTTGATATCTGGTAAGAGTTTTAGAGAATTTTTTAGTTGAATTAAATCTCTAGCGTTTAAATTACCATAGCTTATTCTACCTGCTAATCGCTCTAAATCATAAACACCATTTAGTAATTCTTTTAGTTCTTCTTTTAAAATAAATTCTGTTAGCATAGTGGAAATCAAATCGTATCTTCTTTCGATTTGCGATTTGTCTACCAAAGGATTTTCAATGTAGTTTTTTAATAATCTGGATCCCATAGCTGTTTTGGTTTTATCTAGTAACCATAGTAATGAATAAGTCCTTTCTTTTAAACGAATAGTTTCTACTAGCTCTAGGTTACGTTTGGTATATAAGTCTAATTCAAGGATTTTTCTTTTATCTACGATGTTTACTTTTTGAAGATGAGAAAGGTTGTCCATTTTCATATCTTGAAGGTATGCTAAAAGATGTTTAATGGAATTGATAATTCTTATGTCTTTGACATCATTATATATGTAATCATAATCTTTATTTTGGGATAATCCATCTTGAATAGTTATTAAAATGGAATAATGTTCTCTTAAATTGCTTATAGTTTCACGATTAAGATTATTTGTTACAATTAATTCTTTGATGTTTAATCTTACTACTTCATTAATAAGTTTTTCGCTATTGTAATCTATTAGTTCTGAGTATATAGCTCCGGTTGAAATATCGGCATAGCTTAGAACATAGCAATGGGTAAAATCATAGATACTACCAATAAAATTATTGTCTTTTTCATCAAGTGCACCATTATCCATTAAGGTACCTTTAGTGACAACTTGAATTACTCCTCTTTCGACCATACCCTTTTCTTTGGGATCTGATAGTTGTTCACATATTGCTACTTTATAGCCATTACTAACTAATTTTTCTAAATATGGTAAGTAAGCATGATGAGGAACTCCACACATTGGAACTCGTTCTTCTAAACCACTATTCTTCCCAGTTAAAGTTAGCTCTAATAATCTTGATGCAGTTATGGCATCTTCAAAAAACATTTCATAAAAATCCCCAATACGATAAAAAATTATAGCATCTTCATATTTATCTTTAATCTCCATGTATTGTTTCATCATGGGAGATAGTTTTTCTTTATCTACTTCACTACGTTTCATCTTGTTCACCACATAGATTATTATAACTAATATTTTAGAAAAATTCTATCTATATCTTTATTTTTTGGATAGTTATTTTTGTTTTTTACTTAGCAAGATTTTTAAAAGTGGACATATATTTATAATGTAATTAAAAGAAAGGAATGATAACTACATGGATACATTAAAAGTATCATCTAAATCTAATCCTAATTCAGTAGCAGGCGCTATAACAAATGTTTTTAAGGATAAAGGAACAGTAGAAATTCAAGCAATTGGAGCTGGGGCTTTAAATCAAGCTATTAAGGCAATTGCAATTGCTAGAGGTTTTATTGCTCCGACTGGAAAAAATTTAGTTTGTATTCCAGCGTTTACTGATATTGTTATTGATGGTGAGGAAAAAACTGCCATTAAGTTAATTGTGGAAGCTGCTTAGGCTTCTTTTTTGATGCAAAGTAATATTTGAATTCAAATAGTTCTTTGTAACAAATACCTATATTTTGCATATATTTTAATAGGTGATTTATTATGTCGTTAGAAAGTTTTAAAGCTTTTGTAAGGGAAAGGCCTGCCCTTGCTGATGCTGTTGCAAATAAAAATATGACTTGGCAAGGATTTTATGAAATGTATGAATTATATGGTCCCAATCATGATGTTTGGCAAAAATATTTGATTTCTAAAGCTAGTACTACTAATAAGAATTTTTCTTTTAAAGATATATTTAATACTTTTCAAAGTATGAATATGGAAGATATTCAAAAAGGAATTAATTCAATTCAAAAAGGGATTAATTATGTTAAAGATATCGTTGATACTAAAACTGAACCAGTTAAGAAAAGTAGTTATGAACCAAGACCAATATATAAGTATTTTGATGATTAATGCAAGTTAGTTTACAGTATAAAATAAACCAGAATCCTTTGTATAAAAGATTCTTAAGTGAAAATTCTTACTGGTATAAATTTTTAAATAGGAATGTCAATTATTTTCCAGAGTTTGAAAGGGATATGAAAAAGAAATATAAGTTAACTACTGAGGATAGGCTTAATAAAGTGGCTAATAGTTTAGATACAATTTCGCAGATAATGAGTATTTTAAGTTAAAAAAAAGACAAGCTTTGCTTGTCATAAAACTTCTATATTATCTTCAAATGTTGTATCTTTTTTTGGTATTGCTTGATATTTTAAAGTATCTTCAGGTTTTACATATTTAGTGCTGTAAGCTTGATGTTCTGTATTATCAAAATCTAAATCCACATTTTCAAGTGGTCTTATTCCACCATATACAACTCTTGTTGCTTCTAACTCAGGATTGTAAATTGATTCGTATTTTGGAATTTCTATTTCTGGTGGAGCAAATTTTATTAATTCACTAGTATCGTCTAAGTTTGGTTCATGTTTGACATTTACACTATCTTCTATACTTGGAATAGTATCAATATCATTTGTTACTGCATTATTAAGTTCTTCATTTATTGTAGGGATACTAATATCACTTGTCTCATCAAAAATTGCTTCACTTAATGCTGATTCTTCCACTTTTGGTTCTTCTATAGTAACATTCCCATCGATTATTGAAGTTATTTCTTTTTGGTTTGTTTCTGCAATAACTTTAGTATTACTTACTGAATCAGAAATTATTTTTGGAATAATTATTGTGTCCTCTAGAGAATTTTTATTTTCTTCATTTATAACATTTGGTTGTAAAACTTTTTCTCCTTCTGAATTAATTTCATTTATTGATTTTGTTATTATACTGTCTGAACTAGAATTTGTACTATTTTCGTTTTCTAAAGCTACATCTTCTAATTCTTCATCCTCTAAACGATAAGCAATTATACCAATTACTATTGCTATTATAAGTAGAATAACACCAATTAAAATTAATATTCCAGGAAATTGAAATAACATACTAATATCCACTTATATACATCTCCTTTTATTCTATTAATATCATATCAAAAAAAATAAGTTATTGCAACATTTTATCAAGATAAAATGTCATTAATTTAACTTATTTTTTAATTTAATTATTGATTAGGCATTATTATAAGCCATGATTTGTTTGAAAAATCTAGGTTATGTACTATTTTATTTAAAACTTGATATTTTAATTTTTTTATAATGTCTATTTTATTGTTTATATAATGTTTATAGTCTAATATGTCATCTATAATATTGTTAACTATAGAATCTATGTTATCCATAGTTCTTACTTCTCCAGCGATCCAAACTTTTTTGATTCTTTCCATATCTTCTTCGCTTATTTTGATATTTTTTAGATAATTTTCTAATTCTTTTATTAGTTGTTCTGGTTTACCACTTGTAGCAAAAAAGTCTATGAGATAATGGGTATCTGTTTCAGTGATTTGGTATGAAACAGTATTAAATAAACCATTAAGTAGAAGATATTCTCTAAAATCAGAAGCTGATCCAAAACAAATACTTAAAATCATGGAAAGATAGCAATCTAATTCATAACTATCTAGTTTATATTTATCTAATTTAGTTTTATTTATTTTTATGGTATATGCTACTTTTGGAACTGTTACATTAAGATATTTTGTTTCACTTTCTTTTAAAACTTCATCTGGTTCTTCACAAATTATTTTTTCTATTTTAGAGTCTGGGTTATGCCAATTTTTTAGTTCTTCTTTGATTAAATCTAATGTTTTTTTAGCATCGATATTGCCAACAATTACTAAAAACATATTGTCAGGGCGATAAAAATTATGATAGCATTCTTCAATTTCTTCTTTGGTAATAGATTTTATATCTTCTTTAGTTCCTATAACTTTTATACGACGATAATCTTTTTGAAGTGTGTTTTCTCTTATTGATTCGTAAAGGATACGATCAGGATTGTCTAGATACATTCTCTCTTCTTCTAGAATTATTCCTCTTTCTTTTTCAACCTTATCTTTGGTAGTCTTAAAGTTTGTTACCCAATTTAATAAATATTTTAGGTTTTCTTGAAAGTTGGTACTTCCTGAAAAGTGAAAGGCTGTGTAATCAGGTGTTGTATAGGCGTTGACATCTGTTCCACTTTTGGAATAAAAATCAAAGGGGCTTATTTCATTGGTATCAAATAATTTATGTTCTAGAAAATGAGCTATTCCTGCCGGGGTTTTTATTTTTTGATCATTTTTTTTGTATTCAAGATCTGCCCCGCCATATTTTGTTCCAAATAAGGCTGTAAAACTTTTTTTATTAATAAGAGGAACCATGTATATTTCTAAACCATTTTCTATTTTTTCATAATAACAGTTTTCTTCAAAGTTATTTATTTTAATTGTTTTCATCTTGTTCTCTCTCCTTTAATAAAAATATTGTATTTATTTTAAACTTTTTTGCAGCTTGGATAATTTGTTCTTTTGTAATACTTAACATTGTTGATGCTTGAACTTCTAGGGTATCATTGTTAAGGTATTCTAAAGAAAAGTAATATTCGATGATTGATGATGGAAAATCTTCAATTTCTTTTATGACATTGGTATATAATTCTTTAGCAGTTATTATCTCATCATCAGTTATTAGTCCTTTTTGCATTTCTTTAATACAATGTTTTATCCTTTTAATTACAAGATTATAATTTTTAACCGCTATCCCTGCAGTTATTAAAACATAATCATCTTGTCTGCGATAGGTTGAGTTTATAGTGTAAGCACAAGAATATTTTTCTCTTATATCTTGAAAAAATTTGGATTCTGGAGAGTTTCCTAAGATAATATTAAATAAGGCACATGGATATTTGCTTTCCCACCAACTAATATTTTTAAATAGACCTGCGATAGCCAAATTTGTTTGAACGAAATTAGAGTTTTTTTTGTATACTTTCGGAAAAATGTTTTTAGTTACTAGTTTGATTGGAATTTCTTTTCTTTTTTTGGTAATTGTTTTAAATTTGAATTTCTTTTTGACTATTTTTTCCATTTCATAGGGATCAAAGTCTCCTAAAACGTAGATATCTATGCAATTGCTAATTAAGAACTTTTTATAATAATCATATAAGTTTTTGGCAGTTATATTTCTTAAATCTTCAGTATATCCTGCCATTTTATATGATATTGGTGATGAATATGCTAGTTTTTCTCTTAGTTCTTGAACTACTACATAGTTAGGATTTTCAAGGTTAGTGTTTATATCAAAATAATTATTTTGTTTAATAACTTCAAATATTTCTTCTTGAAATTCATCATTTTCAACATTAGGATTAAAAATAATCTCTTTTAGAAAATCTAAACTTTCGGCTAACATATTTTGCTCAGTGTACTTAGGATTTAATAAGGTCATGGTCATTTCTGTTATGATGTGGTTACCTATTCTTTTGTTAGAGCCATATATGTCAACGCCATAAAGTTCTTGTTTTTTAATAGTCATTTTTTTCCTTGAATTATATTTTTTAGATGAGAAAACAAGATTGTCTATTAAGACATTTCTTAATGTGATCTCATTCTTTTTGATTTCATCACGAAAAATAAGCTTAAAATTTATTGTTTTAAACTTATTTGTTTTTATTAAATGCAGTTTAAAAGAACTACAATCAATTTTTTTATATTCCATTTTAACACTCCCTTACTTTGTTTTATTATATTGCATCAAGTGCTAAAATGATTGCGTCGTCTAATCTTTTTGCTCTTTCTTCGCTGGTCATTTCTTCTTTTGTTACCAAATTGTCGGAAACAGTAAGTATTGCTCCGGCGTCTTTTTGGTATCGTTTAGCTATGAAAAATAAGGCAAAGCATTCCATTTCTACTCCTAAACAAAAGTTTTCTTGTACTTGTTTATCTTGATACTTTGAATAAAACAGATCACTAGTATTAATATTCCCAATTTTAATGTCTTTATGTTTGCTATTTGCAACAGTTATTATATCTTGATTAATGGATTGTGAACTTTCTTCTATGTGTTGGGTCTTTCCATTATATTGATATGCAAAATTTGATAAAGTGTAAGCTTTTTCTACTAAAATTATATCTTTTATGTTTATTTCTTTGTAGTAACTTCCACATGTCCCAACACGAATTATTCTTTTGACATTGTATTGTTGAAATAATTCTGTTGCATAAATAGCAATACTTGGCATACCCATTCCAGATGCAAAAATTGTTATTTTTTTGCTATTATAATATCCTGTATAGGCTAGGGCTAATCTAGTATCATTAACCATTTTAATATTTGTCAAATATTTTTCAGCAATATATTTTGCTCTTATTGGGTCTCCTGGCATGATTACAAGTGGTGCTATATCTGTTAATTTGGCATTTATGTGTGCTGTCATATTTTTTGCTCCTTCTTATTCTTCGTAATTATTTTGGTCGTCTTTTTCAATTGTTATTAGAACTTCTCTTGGCTTAGAACCATTCTGCGGACCGATAATGCCCCTTTCTTCTAATAGGTCAATAATGCGTGCTGCTCTGTTGTATCCTAATTTAAATTTACGTTGAAGAAGTGATGCTGAGGCTTTACCTGTTGTAACTACAAATTCCACTACTTCATTATATAATGGATCATCATATTCTTCAGGATCATTACTTATAGGATTATTTTTTATTTCTTCATCTTTCTCTTCTAGATTCATAAAGTTAGCATCATATTGAGCTATTTGTTGCGCTACAACATAGTCTACAACTCTTTTAATTTCCTCTTCACTAATATATGCACCTTGTATTCTTTCGGGAGCTATTTCTCCCATAGGTAAGAATAGCATATCTCCTTTACCAAGAAGCTTTTCTGCTCCTATTCGGTCCAAAATTGTCCTTGAATCGATACTTGAAGATACTGCAAATGATATTCTGGATGGAATATTGGCTTTAATTAAACCAGTAATGACGTCGGTTGATGGACGCTGAGTTGCAATAATTAAGTGGATACCTGCAGCACGAGCCATTTGAGTAATACGCATTATAGAATCTTCAACTTCTTTTCCTGCAACTAGCATTAAATCTGCAAGTTCATCTACTATTACGACAATGTATGGCATTTTTTTCATTTGTTCATCTGCTGGTAATTTTTTATTTTGTTCTTCGATATATTTATTGTAACTTGTAATATTCTTAGTTTTAGTTTCTTCAAACATATCGTATCTTCTTTCCATTTCGGATACTGCTCTTTTTAGAGCAAGAGAAGCTTTTTTAGGATCAGTTACGACTGGAATTAGTAAATGTGGAATACCATTATAGATAGAAAGTTCCACTTTTTTAGGGTCAACCATTATTAATTTTACTTCATCTGGTTTAGCTTTCATTAAAATAGAAATAATAATGCCATTAATACAAACTGATTTACCTGAACCAGTGGAACCCGCTACTAAAAGGTGGGGTGTTTTATTGATTTCGCAATAACAAGCTTTTCCTAAGATGTTTTTCCCTAAGGCTACTGCTAATAAAGAATCTGCTTTTTCTTTAATTCCTTCTAATGTTTCACGAATTGTTACCATTTGACTGTTTTCATTAGGCATTTCTATTCCAACTGTTGATTTTCCAGGAATTGGTGCTTGAATACGAACATCTTTTTTAGCTAGTTCCAAAGCTATTTCGTTATTTATACTTAAAATTCTTGATAGTTTAGTTCCAGATTGGATTTCTAATTCATATTGAATAACACTTGGTCCAACATTTACCTCCACTACTTTACCGCTGATGCCAAAATCTCTTAAAACTTTTTCTAATTTTTCTATATTTTTTTCAATTACTGTATGATCTGTTTTATTCTTTTTAGAAGGTGGGGCATCTAATATCGATAAAGGTGGTAGTTTATAACTGGTATTTGTTGGGACTATCGCTTCTTTAATAATCGGTTTTTCGGTTATTGCCTCTTCAGTTTCTATTTTTGTATCTTGAGATTCATTAATTGATTTGATTTTAGTTATTTCACTTATATCATGAATAGCAAGTTTATCTTTTTCTTTTGATTTGTTAGATTCGAAATCTTCATTATGGTCAACAATTTTAAATTTATCTGTTTTTGATAAATTAGATTTTTTAAGGTCTTCATCTTCGTCTTCGTCATCTGGTTCTAGAAGCATTTCTTTTCCTTTAGATAAAGTGTTTTTAATGAAATCAAAAATAGAAAATCCTGTAAATATCATTATTCCAGTAGCTATTAATATCCAAACAACGATAGTGGCTCCTTGGGCTTCAAATAGTTTATAAAATCCTGCTCCAAATAATGAACCAATCATACCCCCACCAGTATTGGCTAAACTTTTTGAAAATACTCCTGTTTCAATTGTTGATTCCATGATTCCTTCCATTGCAGTCATAATATTTTCAAAAGTTTTGCTTATTATATCTTTGGTTGTAGCATCTATAACGTAATTTTGATGGATTAAGACAAGCACTCCTATTACTATTAAATATAAACCAATCATTTTTGATGAAAAAAATTTAGGATATTCTTTTTTTATTAGTAAATAACAACCTATAAGGAAGATAAATACTAGCAAAAAGAAGTATAGAGACCCAACTAAAAAGACAGAAAAAGAAGAAATTATTCGCCCTACTGGTCCATATTTTCCAATTCCTAATATGCTAATTAGCATTAAAACTATGCCATATAAATCTACTAAATATGCAGGTTTTTTAGTTTTAGAACTCTGCTTCTTTTTTTTTGCCATAAATTTATCTACTCCTATTCTCAATAACATTATAGCAAAACAAATAAGTGAAAACAAGTTTTATCTTATTCATTTATTTTTATTAATTGTTTGTATATTCTAATTAAATTTTTTTGTTTTTTATTACTTTTTTTTTAAAAAAGAATAAGTAATGCTTATTCCTTACTATAATTTACCTTCTATTTTGGAATACAAGATCCTCCATTTTTTACATCTTCTTCATTGGTAGAAGCAACATCGACGATATGACCACCATCGCTACAACTTGTATAAACTTGGTATTCTTTGCCTGATATGCCTACTAAATTTAAGGATCTACTAAAACATGAAGTAGATGAAGTATCAATACTACGAAATCCCACTATTTTTTCTGATATATCTGTTTTGACATTAATAAAACTTAAATCTTCTTCTGGTTTACCATTGTTTTTGCTTACATATACTTTTCCATTGGCATCTAGTGCATAAATCATTATACTGCCTCCACAATTATTAGTGTAATTTAATGCTACAGCATCACTATCTAATTTTACAGTTTCATATCCTTGACTTCCTTTATCTAAGTAAACTTGTTTTTTATCATCGATAGATATAGTAATATCCCACTTATTTATAGATCTTATATTTTCTGTTGAAATAACTTTTATATTATTATCATTTGAGCATTCTTTGCATACTTCACATTTAGGGCATTCTTTATCAATATTACATGGAAACTTATCTAAGCAAACTTTTTTTAGACTAGATTTTTGATAAACAATATATCCAATTGATATAGTAAGTAATACTACTAAAATGATTATAATTATAGTACTTATAACTGTTCTTTTTTCTTGCATTAGAATTTCTCCTCGTATAATTAGTTTTAATATTTTTTACATACTTTTTATTTTATTAATATTATTATTTAAATCTTTTAAGATGTAAGAAGATGACACTACTATGTCTGCTTCAATAATTTTGGATAAGTTAGTATCATCAATTCCTCCATCAACGCTAATTTTAGTTTTAAGATTTCTTTTATTTATTTCTTTTCTTAAAGTTTTTATTTTATTTTCACTTTCATCAAGAAATTTTTGACCTGAATAGCCAGGATTAACACTCATGATAAGAACTAAATCTATGTGTTCTAAATATGGGTATATCTTTTCTATTTTAGTTTCTGGTTTTATTGATATTCCAACTTTAGCTTTGGTTTGTTTTATGAGTTCAATGTTTTCTTCTATGTTTCCTACTTCATAATGAATTGTTATGTAATCAATATCTTTGTCTTTTAATAATTCTATGTATGATTTTGGATCTTCGACCATTAAGTGGACATCTTTTTTCTTTTGACAAAGTTTTAATGATTCAATGAGTTCTTCAGGATTTAAAAATTTATTATTTACAAATTTTCCATCCATGACATCAAAGTGAATGTAATCTGTATTGCTTTGATTTAGTGTTTCTATTGTTTTTTTGATTGGTTCATTGCATAAGAATGATGCTGATACTTCCATATTACCTCTTTTCTAAGAAATTCAAATAATTCTCATATCTTGAAGAAAGAATCTTTCCTTCTTGGACTAATTTTTTTACTTGGCAATTGTCTTCTTTTTGGTGCATACAGTCTTTGTATTTACAAGGGTGATTGCTCCATTCTTTATATGTGTCTCGCAATTCTTCTTTGGTTAGGAAACTTAAGTCTATACTGGAAAATCCTGGGGTATCGACAACTTTGCCATGATACATACTAACTAAAGTTACTACTCTGGTTGTATGTTTACCTCTTCCTAAAGAAAGGGATATTTCATTGGTTTCAAAATTTAGTTTAGGATTAATTTTATTCATTAAAGAGGATTTGCCTGCACCAGTTTGTCCTGTAAAGACTGTTGTTTTGTTACGAAGAAGAAGTTTTATTTTGAATTTTTGAGTGTTATAAATGGTTTTGTATCCTAGTTTTTGATAGTATTTTATTATTTTTTTTAGTTCTTTTAGTTCTTCTTTGGTTGTTAAATCTTGTTTGGTGATACATATTATTGGTTTTATTTGTTTTGCTTCACAAATTATTATTAATTTATCTAGTAAGTTAGTTGAAAAATCTGGTGTTTTTAGACTGGTTACGAGAAATGCTTGGTCAATATTAGCAACACATGGTCTTTCTAGTTCGTTTTTTCTAGGTAGTATTTCGTATATATATTTCTCATCTATATTAAAGATAACATAATCTCCAACTTTAGGATTTATGTTATCTTTTCTAAACTTGCCTCTGGCTTTACATATATATTCTTTATTTTTAGCTAAAATAAAGTAATCATTAGATAATATTTTTATAATCTGTCCTTGCATATTAGTTTTGTCCTTGAGGATTTGTTTGAGAATCTTGATTTGGTGTTTGGGTTATGTCTTCTTTAGCTTTAGCAATTGTTAATATTAACGTTGCACCTTTAGTTATAACTGAATCTGTACCACGACTTTGTTTTAAAATAGTTCCTGGTTCTGATTCACTAGTTTCAATATATACTTTCTCAATTTTTATTTCTTTTTTCAAAGCCCAAGCTTCTACTTCTTCTAGTGTCCATTTTTCATTAACAATGTCGGGATATTTTTCATATATTTTAGGAACATATAAAGTGATTTTGTCGTTTACACTTAGTTCTGTTCCTGATTTTACACTTTGATCCACGACTTCATCGGTTTTATATACTTTTTCTGGATCAGGATTTTCAATGTCTTTTTCTTCAATTGTAACTTTTAATCCTAAGGCTTCTAATCGTCCTTTTTCTTCTTTAGCATCTTTTCCTGTTAAATCTTCAATTAGAATTTTTTCTCCTCCACTGGAAATTATAAGTTTTACTTTTGTTCCTTTTTTAACTGTTCTACCAATAGCAGGTGATGTTCCTATTACATTTCCTTCTTTAATTATATCTGAAGCTTGGGTTATTACTTCAATTTCTACTTCTAATCCTTCTTTTTCTAGTTTGCTTTCTGCTTCTTCTTGTGTCATATCTTGAACAGTTGGTATTTTAACATCTGGTACTTCTGTAAGCATGGGAATAATTATGAAGAAGGCAAATAATCCTACAATCAATACTCCAAAAATGGAACCTAGGATTATAAATAATTTTTTATTTTTTTCATCGGTATCATCTTTTATTTCTTTTACTATTGAACCATCTATATCAGCAGTTTTGTCTATTACTGCGACATCATCTGTTATTCCTTCAGAGTATTTTAATTTTCTTTTTGGTTCATTAAGGCGCTCCTTATTTAGAACTGTTAAGAGATCTTCATGCATTTCGTTGGCATTATTGTATCTATTTTTAGGATTTTTGGCTGTAGCAGTTATAATTACATTTTCAACACTTTGTGGAATACTTGGATCATCTTCTCTAACTGAAGAAATTGGTTCTTTTAAATGTTTTAGAGCAATTTCAACAGCATTATCTCCCCTGAAAGGAAGAACTCCTGTCAATAGTTCATACATCATTATTCCTAAAGAATATATATCACTTTTTAAGGTAGCTCCTTTGCCACTTGCTTGTTCTGGTGGAAAATAATGAACTGAGCCCATAGCTGAGTTTGTTTGAGTAAGTTGTGTTGAGTTTAGGGCCATGGCAATCCCAAAATCAGTTATTTTGACACCTCCATCATCCATGATTAAGATGTTTTGAGGTTTTAAATCACGATGAATTATTAAACTATCATGGGCTACACTCATGGCACTAGTGATTTGAAGCATAATATCTATTACTTCTGCAACTGTTAATTTACCACGTTTTTTTAGTAATTGTTTTAAATTTTTACCTGGTATGTATTCCATGACAATGTAGTAATCTCCATCGTCTTCACCAACATCATATATTTCGACGATATTAGGGTGTGATAGTGAAGATGCTGATAAGGCCTCCCTTTGGAAACGTCTAACAAATTTTTCATCGTTTGCTAAATCTCCTCGTAATACTTTAATGGCAACATCACGATCAAGAATTTCATCATGTGCTAAGTAAACATTAGCCATACCACCTTCACCAATGGTTTTAGATACTGTATATCTATCATTTACTTTTTGCCCTTTTACTATCATTACAACTCACACCTTTCATTCTTTACTAAATACGCTACTGATATATTGTCATTGCCACCCCTACTATTGGCTTTTTTTATTAGTTTTATTACTTTTTCTTCAATTGATAATTCTGATATTAAGCATTTTTCTATTTGCTCTTCAGTGAGCATTGTTGTAAGCCCATCTGAACATAGTAATATTTCGTCGATATCCATGCTGCAATCAAAAATATCTATATTTATTGGATCATTTATTCCTAAAGCATTCATTAGAATATTTTTTCTTGGATGGTTTTGTGCTTCTTCTTTGGTTAACTCCCCAGCTGAAACAAGGAGATTAACTAAAGTATGATCATAAGTTACTTTGTGAAGTGCTCCATCTTTCATAACGAATCCTGAGGAATCACCAATGTTTCCAAATAAGATATAATCATTTGTAATAATTGATAATACTAGTGTTGTGCCCATTCCTTTACTTTCTGGGTTTTCATCGCTATATTTAAATATTAAACTATTTATTTCATTGACACTATTTTTTATCCAGTTTACAGCATCGGTTTTACTCATTTTAAAAAAGCTTTCTTGAAAACGTTTCCCTAGATAACTTATAGCTATAGATGAGGCAACTTCTCCTGCACTATGGCCTCCCATGCCATCTGCTACTGCCATTAAATATGCCCCTTCGGGATTTTGAACGATGATAATACTATCTTCGTTATGATCTCGGACATTTCCTGTATCAGTTAAATAAAATGATTTCATTTAGGCCTCCTTTTTGGCTCTTAATTGCCCACATGCTGCAGATATTTTGCTACCAAATTCTTTTCTTATCGTAACATTCATACCTTCTTTTTTTATTATATCATAAAATTGTAAAATATTGCTTTTTTTACTTCTTTTATACAAAATATTACTACTTTCATTGTAGGGAATTAAGTTGATATAACAATTTATTCCTTTTAGTATTTTGCATAATTCATGAGCATGTTTTTCTTGATCGTTGATATCTTTTAATAAAATATATTCAAATGTTACTCTTCTATTTGTATTTATCGTATATTCTTTAATTTTTTTTAGCAATTCTTTTAAAGGATATACTTTGTTTATTGGCATAATTTGACTTCTTAGTTCATCATTTGGAGCATGTAAGGAAATTGCTAAATTAACTTGTAATCCTAGTTGTTCAAATTCTTTTATTTTGGGAATGATTCCACATGTTGAAACTGTAATATGACGTGCTCCTATTTCTAAAGCTCGGTAATCGTTAGCTATTTTAAGAAATTTAATTAAGTTGTCATAGTTATCAAATGGTTCTCCAATTCCCATTATGACTATATGAGTTATTTTAATATTTTTTAGTTCTTCTATTTGGATTATTTGTAAAAGCATTTCAAAAGCATTAAGATTTCTTACTTTTTTAAGTCTCCCACTTTCACAAAAAGAACATCCCATATTGCATCCAACTTGGCTTGAGATACATAGGCTATATCCATAGTGTTGGTTCATTAATACTGATTCAATGTAGTTATTGTCTTTTAGTTTAAAAAGAAATTTATCAACATCTTGGTCTTCTTCATGTTTTTCTAACTTAAGGGGTGTGATTTCAAAATTATCTTTTAACTTTGTTATCAAATCTTTGCTAAGATTGGTCATTTCATCAAAATTATGCGCCCTGTTTTTGTAAAGCCATGTGTAAATTTGAGATGTTCGATACTTTTTTTCTCCTAAAGACAGTAATTTATTTTCTAATTCTTCATAGGTATAGTTATATATATTATCCATAGTTTGTCTCCTGATAAGATTATTATATAGGATATTGTCATTAAAAGCAAAGAAAAATGAGCATAGCTCATTTATTAACTTGTTATTTGTTCTGCGTATAATTCTATTTGACCTCTGAATGAAACATTGCATCCTTCAGTTTTACTGCATTCTGGATACATTGATGAGTAATCATTTCCAGTGTCTTTGTTTAACCATATTTTCATAGAATATAGGTCCGAAACACTATTTTCTGCATTTAACATTTTAGTAGTTGTTAACTGTATTGACTTAGTAGTATCATCAGTAAAATCTATTGTTTTTGTCTCATATTCTTCTGTTCCATATTTAATTGCTACTTTAATTTTGCTTAAAGGAATACATTTGTCAATAGTTACAGTTCCATCGCTTGTTGTAGTTTCTCCTACAGCGCATACATCATTAAGTTTTAATGTGTAATTTATAGGTAATGATCCTGTATTTCTTACCTTAAATGTATAAGCTGTGTTATTTGCTATTGCATCCTCATCTTGTTGAGGAATTGCCTTTTCCATTAAAATTTGTGTTGATTCCTCGTCAAAGTTTACAACTACTGTACCTGCTGAAATTGTATTTGTTTCGTTGGCAATAACTTGATCTGTCAAGTAGGCATATGATCCTCCTACAACGACAAGTAAAGTGCCAAATAATCCTATAGCTAATGAAAAATATATACTTTTATTGCTATTCTTTTTTGTTTTAACATGTTCTTCTTTATGAGAATTTCCCATATTACATCACCTTTTATTATTCCTAATGGTATTATAGCAAAAAAAAAATAAGTTTACAAGATGAAACTTATTTTTTATTTATGATTTTTCTAAAAATTCTTAAAGTTCGTTATTTTTATGTTCTTTACTCATGATTTCTTTTATTTTTTGTTCGATTTTTTCACCATAAGCAATTGACTCATCATAATGAAAACTAATTTGAGGCATTTTTCTGATGTCTACTTTTTTAGACAATTCTAACTCAATAAAATTAGCGGCATTGTTTAGAGATTTTAAAGAAATTTCTTTTTTGGTAGGATCTAGAACTGTAAAATAAACTTTAGCATATGATAAATCATTTGTAACATCACAATCAGTTATTGTAATGTTTTTGATATTTGGATCTTTTATTTCAGTCATAATTATATATGAAATTTCTTTTACAAAGCTACTCCCAATTCTTTCAGTTTTGATACTCATTTCTTAATCACTTCCATTTTATATGTTTCGATTAAGTCTTGTTCTTTTATATCACTGAAGTTTTCAATTGTTATTCCACATTCGATACCTTTTTTTACTTCAGTTACTTTTTCTTTACCACGTTGAATTGAGGCTATTTTGCCATCATAGACAACCACTCCATCTCTTATTACTCTTGCTTGTGAACCTATTTTTATTGTTCCATCTTGAACCATACATCCTGCAATTGTTCCAATTTTTGAGAATTTGAATAGTTTTCTTATTTCTGCTGTACCAAGTATTTTTTCTTCATATTCTGGATCTAACATACCTGTTATTGCTTGTTCTAATTCTTCAATTACTTTATAAATAATGTTATGTAATCTTATATCAACATTGTGTTCTTTAGCAAAGTCTGTGATGCTGTTTGTTGGTCTAATATTGAATCCAATTATAATTGCATTTGAGGCGTTTGCTAAAAGAATATCACTTTCTGTTATAGCTCCTACTCCACTTCTTATAACACTTACTTTAACTCCTTCAACATTAATTTTAGCAAGTGATGATTTGACAGCTTCTTCAGAACCTTTTACATCTGTTTTTAAAACTACAGAAATATTTTTATTTCCTTCTTGAACTTGAGAAAATAAATCATCAAGGCTCATACCGCTTCGATTGGTGTCTTGTTCTTTGGCTCTGGTACTTCTTAAATCGGCAATTTTCTTAGCTTCTTTTTCGGTTTCAAAAGCCATGAAACGATCTCCAGCGACAGGTAATTCATTAAGTCCTGTTATTTCCACTGGTGTTGATGGTAAAGCAGTAACTATGTTTTCTCCTTTGTCATTTTTTAGAGTTCTTACTTTACCATAGTAGTTTCCTACGACAACTGGATCTCCAAGTCTTAACGTACCATTTTGAATTAATAAGGTACATATTGATCCAATATTTTTATCTACTCGAGCTTCAATTACTGATCCTACAGCATAACGATTAGGGTTAGCTTTTAAATCTTGCATATCTGCGACAAGAAGAATGTTTTCTAAAAGTTCATTTATTCCCATTTTGGTTTTAGCAGATATTCTATTTACTAGAGTGTCTCCTCCCCATTCTTCTGGGGTTAAGCCATATTCTGTTAATTCTTGTAAAACACGATCAGGATTAGCATTTGGTAAATCCATTTTATTAATGGCAATGATAATTGGGGCATTAGCTGCTTTAGCATGATCTATTGCTTCCACTGTCTGAGGTTTTATTCCATCTTCTGCTGATACAATGATAACAACTATATCTGTTACTTTAGCTCCTCTTGCTCGCATAGCAGTGAAGGCTTCATGACCTGGGGTATCGATAAATGTTATTAAGCGATCATTTATTGATACTTGATAAGCTCCGATATGTTGGGTTATTCCTCCAGCTTCTTTATCAACAACATGCGCATTTCTAATTGCATCTAAAAGGGAAGTTTTTCCATGGTCAACATGGCCCATGATTGTAACAACTGGAGGCCTTGGTAATAAATCTTCTTCTTTATCTAAGATTTCATATTCTTCAAAGTTTACAATATCTCTTGTTTCTTCTCTTTTTAATTTTTTGTGATAGTCTTCCACTAATAGTTCGCAGGTTGAAAAATCGATTTTTTGATTAAGATTTAGCATTGTTCCTAGTTGCATTAATTTTTTGATAAGTTCGGTAGGTGCTATTTGTAGTTTATCCGCTAAGTCTTTAACTGTCATATCTTCGTTATATAAGATGATATCTTCATCGGATGTAGCATTTGTTTCTAATTTTTCTTTATTTTTATAGATAGCTTTTTTAGCTTGTTTGTATTTTGTCTGGTCTTCTTTTTTGGAAACTGTTTTTTTCTTTATTTTAACAAAAGACTCCTCCTGGGCTTCATCTTCAAGTCGAAGATCCATTTCTAATTGTTCATCGTCAATTTCTTCGGCTTGGTCTTCCATTTCTTCGTCTTCAGATGGTTCAAGGGAACTATCTAGTAAGATTATGTCGTCTTCTGTTAACATATCCTCTTGGCTATTTGCCTCTATTCCCAATTTTTTACATAATGATAAGATAGCTGCTACTGTTTGATTAACGTCTATTGCATATTCTTTTACACTCATCATTTTTATCACCTCCATTAGATTATTTTTTTTATTTCTTCATATATTTCTTCTGGTATTTCTGTTTCTAATGTTCTTTCTAGAATCTTATTTTTTTTAGCTTGCTCTAGAATATTTAAATCTTTTTTAATATATGCTCCCCGGCCATTCATTTTTCCTGTTTGATCTATTTTTATTTCTTTTTCTGGAGTTCTAACGATTCTTAATAAATCTTTTTTTTCACACTTTTCGTGTGAGACAACGCAAGTACGCATAACAATGTGCTTTTGTTTCACATTATTCACCTACTTTTACAGAAATTCCTATTTCTTTAGCTTGTTCACTTGTTTTAACATCTATTTTAAATTTTGTTAATCTTGAGGCAAGGCGAACGTTTTGTCCTTTCTTACCTAAAGCAAGTGAGAAATCTTCACCATCGGCGATTGCTAAGGCTTCGCTTTTATTTTCATCTAAAATATAAACTTGAATATTTTTAGCAGGGGCTAAAGCGTTTTTGATAAAGTTTTCTTTATTTTTATCATAGCGAACGATATCTATTTTTTCTCCTGATAGTTCTTTTATTATTCTTCCAATTCTAGAACCATGTTCTCCTACGCAACAACCAATTGGATCGATGTTAGCATAATCACTTCCTACTGCTACTTTACTTCTTATTCCTGCTTCTCTAGCAACACCATAAATCATTATTGTTCCATCTGCTAGTTCTGGTATTTCACTTTCGAAAATTCTCTTAACGAAATTATAATGTGCTCTTGAAAGGATTATAGCTGTTCCTTTGCTTGTAGCATCAACTTTAGTTACATATGCTTTAATCATGGAACCCATTTCGATTTTTTCATCACCAATTAGTTCTTTTTTAGAAAGAATACCATTTGTTCTTCCTAAATCTATATAATAGTTATTAGCGTCTTCTAAGGCTACTAATCCAGTAATTAGTTCTCCTTCTTTATCTTGGAACTCGTTTATTATACTTTCACGTTCTGCTTCTCTTATTTTTTGAACCATTACTTGTTTAGCAGTAGATGCTGCAACACGCCCAAATTCGCTTGATTTTACTTCTTCATCAATAGTATCCCCAAGATTCTTAGTTTTATCAATAGCTTGAGCTTTTTCTAAAGATATTTCTAATTCTTCGTCTTCAACTTCTTCAACAATTGTGAGATAAGAATATATTTTGACTTCTCCGGTTTTTTCGTTAATTTCTATTTTGGCATTTTCTTTATGATACATCTTTTTATATGCTGATAGTAGTGCTTGTTTTAAGCTTTCAAAAATATAGTCTCTAGGAATTTTTTTATCTGTTTCTAAAATTTCAACTGCTTTTAATAATTCTTTTCCATTCATCTTAATTAC
>CAZEAD010000002.1:13879-32302 GCA_964510115.1 uncultured Mycoplasma sp. | reverse complement strand
ATGAATAATGATTTTGAAAGGGAACTATCTGAATCAATGCAAAAGTTCTGTATAGAATTATTTGATTTAAATGTTTTAGATCCTAGATTGATGAACAATGAAAAATCTAGAAGCTTATCTTTATTTGGTAAAGATTTAGATAAAAAAGAAGAGTATTTTGGAGATGTTTATTCATGTGTTTATAAGGGTTCTTTTGCTTATCTTGCTCAGGCACAAAGACATAGAACTCTTGATTATCAAATGGAAATGTTGGATGAAAAAGAATACTTTATACCACCAATTATTGCTGATGATAAGATATTAGTTGATGAATGGCTTGGAGATATGCAAACTGTTAGGGATGTTAATCCACAAGGGGAGCTTGTTAAAATTAGTGAAGTTGGTAAATATGAAGATTTTATTTTAAAATGTAAAGAGAGATTATGTTCTGCAGCACAATTAGAAATAATGTTACAAACTAGAAAAACTTTATTGGAATATAAAGAAGCATTGGAAGAAAAAAATAGTTCACTTGCTAAAAATATTGAAAAATACTCTCATGGTGCGAGATGTACTTTTCCGGACTTTATTTGCACATCAGACTGTAAATTTAATGAAGGGAAAACATTAAAAAGAATAATATAATTTATAGAAAAAATAGCAAGTGTTTGATTGATGCTTGTTATTTTTATTATTTTTAAAAATTTATCTTAATAATTTAAAGATTTTACTTTTATTAGCTAGACATTATTTTACACAAATGCTAAAATTGAATTATAGGAGATGTGCACAATGGAACATGTAAATAAAATAATAAATGAATGTGGTATATCTAAGGTTAAGATTGCTAAATATTTAGGTGTATCAAGACAAATGTTGTATAATTATTTAGTTTTAAATTCTTTAAGTGAGTTGCCAAAGGATAAACAAAATAAATTGTTGTTTTTATTTGGAGCTAATAATGAAGATGAACTTGCAAATATTAAAGTTGATGAAGCTTATATTTCTCAACTTGAAAATAGAGTTAATGAAGGAATTAATGATAATATAAATAGAGAAAGTATTGCAGATTTAAGAGGTTTAGGTAAAAAGGAACAAGAATTATTGACTGATGTTTTTACTAATTTAAACGATATTCTTTTTAATGATGATGATGACACTGTTTATGGGTCTTTAAAATATATTCATTATTATTTGCAGACAATGTCTAGAGTTCCGGAACTAAAATACATTTTAGCTTATATGGCAAAAAATAATAGTATGGTTCCTGTCAATGAGTTTTTATATGATGAAGATAAACAGTATACTTTTGAAGGTATTTTGTATTCTGCTATGACTTTATATACTAATGGTGGAGCTTCTAAAAATAAGGTTTCGGAATCACATCGTAAGTTTGAAGCTGAAATTGAATCTAAAAATGAAGAAAAGTTAAGTAGAACACAAGAACTTACTTCTTTGAAAGCTTTAGCTCTTTCTGAACTTGGTTATTCTGCTATTAATGAGTCTAATGCAAAAGAGGTTTTTGAAAAGATTGCGGAAATAATGTCAAGGAAGTTTTAGTTATGAAAAAAGTAAGATTTTATATGGCATTGATTTGTTCTAAGTTATGTTTACTTGTTTTTAAACTTTTAGGTAACCGCCAAGATGATCGCCCTGGAGGACTTGCTTTACGAATTTGTCCTGATTTTTTACAATTTGTTGCTAAGCCAAAGACTGTTATATGTGTTACTGGAACTAATGGTAAAACTACTGTTGCAAATTTACTTAGTACAATGCTAATAAAACTTAATAATACTGTTGCGTATAATGATTGGGGAGCTAATACGAAGATTGGTGTTGCTAGATGTTTGCTTGATGCTGTTACTTTTACTAATAAGTCTAATAAAGATATTTGTGTATTGGAAACTGATGAAATTACTTCTAAGTATATTTGGCCTTATGTAGAACCGGATTATATAGTTGTTACTAATTTGTTTCGTGATTCTATGCATCGAAATGCTCATCCTAAGTATGTTTTTGATTTAATTAATGAGGGTATTATTCCTAAAAGTACTTTAATATTAAATTCTGATGATTTAATTAGTAGTTTTTTAGGGACTGATTTTAATAAAAAGATTTATTATGGTATAGAAACACTAGATAGTGATTTAAAGGTTTCTAATAACATAGTTAATGATGTGAGAATTTGTCCTAGGTGTCATAGTAAGTTAAATTATAATGCTGTTCGATATAATCATATTGGTAGGGCTAAATGTTTTAACTGTGGTTTTGAAAATATTAAAGCTGATTTTTTAGCTACAAAGGTTGATTTTGATAATAAGAAGATTTTTATTAAACATGATAATATAGAGACAATTATGCCACTTTTAAGCGATAGTGTTTTTAATGCTTATAATGTTTTAGCAGTTGTTACGTGTCTTTATACATTGGGATATGATAGTGATAGTATTCTTGGTGTACTTAAGAGTTCTTCTATTGTTAAATCGCGTTATAGTGATGGTTTGGTTAATGGTATTGTTGTTAGTACTATTGCTACTAAAGGATTAAATGCTGTTGCGACATCAACTGTATGTGATTATGTTTCTAAAAAGACTGGTAATATTGAATTAATAATGGTTTTAGATGACACTTTTGATAATGTTGATGGTAGTGAGGCAATTTGTTGGATTTATGATAGTGATTTTGAATTTTTAAATAATGATAATATTAAAAAAATAGTTGTAGGGGGAGTTAGATCTAAGGATTATAAACTTAGATTGTTGTTGGCTGGTATTCCTGAAGATAGAATTATTTGTTGTAATGATGAAATGGATACATATAAATATGTTGATGTTACTGATGTAGATTATATTTATATTATGCATGAGGTTTATTTTGTAAAGAAATCACAGGAGTTAAAAAAGCTTGTTATTAATAGGATTTTAAAAGAGAGTGGGGGAAAGCAATGAAAATAGAAATATTATATCCAGAGGTTTGTAATTTATATGGGGATTCTTTCAATGGAAAGTTTTTACGTAAACAATTACCAGATGCAAATTTTGTTATGACTTCATTGCTTGATAAACCTGCTTTTATTGATGCTAAAAGCGAGGTTAAATTGGTTTATTTGGGAGCTTGTAGTGAGGAACACCAGAAACTAATTATTGAGGCTCTAGAGCCATATAAAGATGAAATTAAAAACTATATTAATAATGGAAATATTTTTATAGCTACTGGTAATTCTTTAGAAATTTTTGGTCATGAAATAAAATGTGAAAATGGTAATACTATTCCATGTTTAGATATTTTTTCATTTTCAACAACTAGGGATTTGTATCATAGACATAATTCATTGTTTTTAGGCAGTTTTTTAGAAATGAAAATAATGGGTTTTAAGAGTCAATTTACTTTTAGTTATGTTGATGATAATAAGTTGGGTAAGTATGATTTTATAAGTGTTGATAATGGGGTAGGGCTATCCCCTACTTCTAATAATGAGGGAATAAAGTATAAGAATTTCTATGGCACATATTTGTTAGGACCTTTTTTGGTCTTAAATCCTTATTTTATGAAATATATTTTAAAAATATTAAATTTAGATGATACTTTGATTTTTGAAAATGCAGTGTTAGATGCATATCAACATCGTTTAAAAGAATTGACTGATCCTAAAACTGTTTTTACTTCAAAACACAGTTAATGTAATTTTATGATGCTTTCTAATTTGAATCGAGAGTTTAATAGATGGACAATTGTCTTACTCAAATTAAATTAGAGTATAGTTTAATTGATATTTTATGATATAAGTTATAAGTATTTGATTTATAAATAATAATTTAATTTAAATATTAAATTTAAGTTTGATTTGGGTTTAATTATATTAGATAATATTAGTATAAAATATATTGATAGTTATACAACTTAAATAATAATATTAGAAGTTAAGGTTATTAAATTGATATTAGTTTTAGATAAAAACCTTATAAAATAAATTGTTTTAATTATTATATGCTACTTCCTATAATTGATATTATGTTAACTTCTTATTTATTACAATTTAAAAAGCTCTTTTTTAGAGAGCTCTTTTTTATTTCATTTTTTCTATGTTTTTACTTGTTATACTAAACTTTATATTGTTCTCTACAATACCAGAATAGAATAATATATCGTATGTTTCTTTTGGACTGACATTATATTTTAATGTATATGTTATAGTTTGATCTTTTTTAATAATATTATTATGGTTAATATATTGGTTTGGTATTTGAACTTGATTTATATCGTATAGTCTAAAATTATTGTCTGCTGAAATAGTTATTGTGTTGTTTTGTCTATTTGTTATTTCTACAGTTAATTCTAATTGTTCATCTGCTAATGTTGCTTTAATTATTTTTATTTCAATATCGTCTAAATATCCTTGTTCATTGAAGTTGTATTGTGTTTTTAGTTGTTTGTTTTCTGTACATCCTACTAAAAGAATAGTACATATTATTATTCCTAGAAAATATATTGTTTTTTTCATATATTACTCCCCTTCCCTATTTTAGTTTATCTAAAACTGATGTTCCAATTAATGGGGCTGAAATATTAAAATTATCTGCGATTGTTGCTCCAATATCAGCGAATGTTTCCATAATTGGTAGCATTTTTGGTTCTTTGAAGATTCTACTATATATCATAACTGGGACGTTTTCACGTGTATGGTCTGTTCCTTTGTAGGTTGGATCATTACCATGATCGGCAGTGATAATTAATAAATCATCATTATTTAGTTTGTTTAAGATTATTGGAATATCTACATCTAATGCTTCAATGGCATTTGCATAACCATTTACATCTCTTCTATGACCATATAATGTATCAAAGTCATTTAAGTTAGCAAAACAAAGCCCTGTAAATTTTTTATCCATAATATCTAGTATTTTAGATACTTCTTCTTTATTATTTCCTGATGTTATTTTTTTATTTATTCCACGTCCATTAAAAATATCATATATTTTGCCAATTGAGATTACACTGTATCCTGCAGCATTTAAATTATCTAAAACGGTTATTCCTGGAGGATCTAAGGCAAAATCTCTACGATTGTTGGTTCTTCTAAATTCTCCGCTTTTTTTACCAGTAAATGGTCTTGCAATAACACGTCCTACTTTCCATTCTGGTTTAAGAGTTAGTTTTCTGATTATTTCACAATATTTGTATAATATTTCTACTGGAATAACAGCTTCATGGGCTGCGACTTGAAGAACGGAGTCGCTTGATGTATAAACTATTAGAGCTCCTGTTTGAAGGTGAGTTTCTCCTAATTGTTGAATAATTTCTGTACCACTTGCGGCAATGTTTCCAATAACTTTTCTTTTTGTTAAGCGTTCAATTTCAGCAATTAATTCTTGTGGAAAACCAGTTTCTGTAAATGTTAAGAATGGTTCTTCTGTTTTTACTCCCATTATTTCATAATGACCAGTTAAAGAGTCTTTACCTTTACTTGTTGGTCTTGCTATTGTGTAATATGATTCTGCATCTTCTAATTCTGTCATTGTTATAGTATTTAAGAATCCTAATTTTTTAAGATTTGGAACGAATAGATTATAATTATCTTTTATATGTTTTAAGGTATTAGAACCAATATCTCCATATAAATTAGCATCTTTTGCTTCCCCTACTCCAAGAGAATCACATACTATTAGAAAAATACGGTTAAATTTCATTTTTATTCCTCATTTCTAGGATGATATTTGTTATAATCATCTTTTATTTTTTCTTTACTTACATGGGTATATATTTTAGTGGTTGTAATATCAGAATGTCCTAATAGTTCTTGTATGCTTCTTAAATCTGCGCCATGATCTAACATATGAGTGGCAAATGAATGTCTTAACATATGTGGTGTTATGTGGGTTTTAAAGTTTTTATTGCTTGCAATTATATTTAGATTTTTTTCAAATCCTTGTCTTGTCATTTTATTACCATGATTATTTAAAAATAAGTAATCGTTGTCTTTTCTTTTTATGAATTGATTTCTTTTTTCTAAATATAGTTTTAAATAGTGCAATGCATAATCATTGATTGGGACAATTCTTTCTTTAGATCCTTTTCCAAAACATCTTATGACGTTATTATAAAAATCAACATCTCTAGTAGTTAGGTTTATTACTTCACTAACTCTTAACCCTGTACTATACATTAATTCTAACATAGCTTTATTCCGATAGTCAAATATTGTGTTAAGTTTTATATCTAATATTCTTTCGACGTCTTCGACTGATAAAACGTTTGGTATGTGTTTTTTTAGTTTTGGTCTATCTATAAATTCACATGGATTAGATTTTATTAATTTATTTAATGTTAGATATTGATAAAATCTTTTAATTGAAGTGTTTTTTCTAGCAAGTGATGATATTTCAATTTCATTATATGTTTTTTTTAGATAATTTAAAATATCGTCTTTATTGGCTTTTAGAAAATTGGTTTCGTGTTCTGTTAAATATCTGCTTAGTAATGTTAAATCATAGGCATAACTAGAATATGTTTTTTCACTTAGTTTTTTTTCGTATTCTAGATAAATTATGTAATTGTTTAATAATTCTTGATCTGTTTTATTAATATTTGTATTGTTCATAGTATACCTCTTAATAATTTATTTTATATAATTATTTTACCATGAATTGTGTTATTTTATATATGATGTTTGAATTTTTCTTTTACTTTTAAGTTTATCTTTAACTATATATTTGTTAAAATAGATATAGGTGATTGATATATGGAAGAACCTTTAGCAAAAAAGTTAGCTCCTTTAAGTATTAAGGGTGTTATTGGCCAGAAACACTTGGTTGGTGATGGGCAAATACTTACTAATCTTGTAGCTAACAAAAAGTTATTTTCAATGATTTTGTATGGTCCTCCTGGTATTGGAAAGACTTCTATTGCTAGTGCTTTAGTTAATGATTTGGGGGTAAATTATAGATTTTTAAATGCTACTATTCATAATAAGAAGGATTTTGATGTAGTTATAAGCGAAGCTAAAATGTATGGTGGTATGGTTTTAATTATGGATGAAATTCATCGTCTTAATAAGGATAAGCAAGATTTATTACTACCTAATTTGGAAAGTGGTTTAATTACTCTTATTGGGATGACTACTAGCAATCCTTATCATGCTATTAATCCTGCGATTAGAAGCAGGTGTCAGATATTTGAACTTAAACCTTTAAACGAAGATGATATTTATGATGGTCTTAAAAAAGCAGTTAAAAGTGAATATTTAGTTAATATAAAGATTGATGATGAGACTATTAGATATATTGCTAAGAAAGCTAAGTTTGATTTAAGATTTGCTTATAATTTGTTGGAAATAGCTTATTATTTTAATGAGGATCATTTAGTTGATATAAAAGTTATTGATCAAATTAATTCTAGTCCTATTTCAATTCATGATAAAAATGAAGATGGTTATTATGATGTTTTATCGGGATTACAAAAGTCTATTCGTGGAAGTGATGTTAATGCTGCTTTGCATTATTTGGGAAGATTATTGCTTGCGAATGATTTAGATAGTTTAAATAGACGTTTAACTGTTATTTGTTATGAGGATATTGGTTTAGCTAATCCTAGTATTGGTCCAAAGCTTAGAGCAGTTATTGAAGGGGCTAATTTGGTGGGAATGCCTGAGGCTAGAATACTATATGCTCCTATTGTAATTGAAATGGCTTTATCTCCTAAATCTAATAGTGCTAATATGGCTCTTAATCAAGCTTTAATTGATATTGAAACTAAAGATTGTGGTGAGATTCACAAATATCTTAAGAGTCCTTATATTTATTATCAGTATCCTCATGATTATCCTCATGCTTTAACAAAGCAAACTTATTTACCAAAGAATTTAGTAAAGGCTAATTATTATATTCCAAAGGAAACTTCTCAGTATGAAAAAGCTTTAAAAGAACGTAAAGAAAAAATAGAACAGTTTAAGAATAATTAAATTGTTCTATTTCTTTGTCTTATATTATTTTTGATGTTTAATCTATAGTCTCTAAAATCTTGTACTGAGAAGAAAAGATTAGGTTCTTCTTCTGAATCTTTTGATGTTGTTGCGACTTCTAACATTTGATTTTCATAATTTTCACCAGTGTTTAATATTGATGATAGTGTATGTTCTTGTTCTTGGGTAATATCTTCTATATCTGGCATACAAAATGTTATAACGTCATTTACTAAACTTATGTCTGAGTTTGATGTACTGTCATTACTAGGGTTATAAGCTGTTTTATTTATGATTTTATTAGTAAATTGTGAAAAGCATTCTTTTTCATCTATATCTTCTTCAGGATTAGCAATTTCTACCTTGATTGCTGATAAGACTGCGACTGCTCCATCATTAACTAGTTGTCCTAGATTGTCTTGACTAGTAAACATTTCATTTCTATTATATGAAAAACCAATCTGTTGGAACTCTTCATCTTTTAAAATTGTTTTTTGGAAGACCATATCGTGACTGGTATTATCATCTTCTCCAATAAGACTACCATTTATGGTGTGACCATTTGGTAGGATAATTGATATCTCTAACAATTCTTTTGTTTTTTGTGTCATAATATTTTTTTACTCCTTTCAAAGGGTTCTTATATTATAGCACAATATTTTGATGAAGTCAAAATAAACTGCCTTAAAAGGGTCAAAATTGGTCTTATTTTACATATTTATTAGTTCTTTAATTACTTTACTTGTAATAAGTAATCCTGCTACTGCAGGTGTAAATGATGTTGATCCTATAGTTTTGCTATTTGTTTTTATTGGTTGTTCTTTAGAATAACAGCATTTTATTTTTCCTTTTATTTTATTATCTATTACCCATTTTCTTATATTTTTTGCTAATGGATCATAAGATGTTTTTCTTATATCTGCAATTTCGAACATTTCGGGATTTAATTTATTTCCTGTTCCCATGCAGGTTATGAAATTTATATTTTTTTGTAAACATGTTAGAATTACTGTTTTTTTAGTATCGGTTGTATCACAGCAATCAATTAGATAATCTATATTTTCTTGAAATAATAATTCTATATTTTCTTTGGTTATTTTTTCTGTAATTGTTGTTACTTGGCAATTGGGATTAATATTATTTATTCTTGTTTTTAATACTTCGGTTTTAAATTTATTAATATTATTTAAATCGGTCATTAATTGCCTATTTAAATTGGTTATATCAATTGTGTCGTAATCCACAAGAGTAATGTTTGTAATCCCACTTCTCATTAAAGATTCAACAACATATGATCCTACCCCGCCAAGTCCTAGAACTAAGATTTTTTTAGTTTGTAATTCTTGAAATTTATCTTTTCCTATGAGTAATTCAAATCTAGAAAATTGATTCATATTGGCCTCCAAAATTAAGGAAATTATAGCAAATATGGTTTTTGTTGTCAATTTTAATAATTGTTTGTTGAATTATTGTTCTTTAGCTTAGGCAAATATTAACTATTTTTAACATATTATTCTTTAGGTGAATAGTATGAAAGAGAAGTTTATTAAATCGACAATTGTATTAGTAATTGGTGGACTTATAACTAAGATACTGGGAATGGTTATTAGAGTTGTAATGACTAGAATTGTTGGTGCGACTGGAATTGGATTATATATGCTTGTTATGCCAACATTTTCTCTTTTTATGACTATTGCTACTTTATCTTTGCCTGTTGCAATATCTAAGGTAGTAGCTGAAGATAAACGTAATAATAAAAATGTTATATTTTCTGTTGCAATTTTGGCTTCATTATTTAATATTTTTATAGTTATTTTATTAATACTTTTGGCACCTTTGATTGCGGGAGTTTTTTTAAAAAATGAAGAACTTTCTTTGCCTATTATTGCTTGTTCTTTAACTTTGCCTTTTATAACTTTATCTAGTATCGTTAGAGGTTATTTTTTTGGAAAACAAAGAATGATTCCTCATGTGGTATCTAATATTTTTGAACAGATTGTAAGAATTGCTGCAATGTTTTTGATTATTCCTAAACTTATTAAATATGGGATGATATATGCAATTTCGGGATTAATAATTATTAATGTTATTAGTGAAATTGCTTCAATTTTGATTCTTTTTTTCTTTTTACCGAAGCATTTTAAAATTAAAAAATCAGATTTTAAATTAGAACATGATACTATATGTGATGTTGGAGCAGTTGCTATTCCTACCACTATGGGAAGATTAGTATCTTCAATTGGATCTTTTTTAGAACCAATAATTCTTACTTTTGTTTTGTTTAGAATTGGATATAATAATAGCTATGTAACTAATGAATATGGAATTATAAATGGATATGTTTTACCAATGGTTACTATGCCCTCTTTTTTAACTGGTGCTATTTCTTCAGCTTTACTTCCTGTGATTTCTAAAAGCTATGCTGAAGGAAAAATAAAATATGTTAAAACTAAAATAAAACAGGCTATTGGACTTTCTTTAGCTATTGGTGTTCCTGTTACTTTACTAATATTCTTTTTCCCAGATTTATGTCTATCAATTCTATTTGGGGATGCAAGTGGTACTGATTATTTGAGGGTCGCTTCTTTAATTTATTTTATTTCTTATATTGGCAATCCTTTAGCTAGCGCTCTTCAGGCTATGAATAAGTCTAAGGTTGTAATGATTTCTAATACTATTGCGATCGTGATTAAAGTGGTATTTTTATATATTTTTACTTATTTAGATATTGGAATGTACAGTTTATTATTCTCTTCTTTTTTGGCTATTATATATATGACTATTCATCAAATAATTGCTCTTAGAAAAATTAAAAATTAAGCTTAGATTTCTTTAATTATTTCTTTAATTATTTCAGATGATAAATACCCTGCTTCTTTTTCAAAGTCCTCTACTCCATCGGCAAAATCTGAAATAACTCTAATTATTAAGAATGGTATTTTATTTAGTTTTGACACGTGAGCTATACTAGTGCTTTCCATGTCTACTGCTAAAGCATTGGTTTCTTTTTTAATTTTATCTCTTTCTTTTGCTTCTGTTACGAAGTGATCTCCTGATACTATTAAGCCTTGGTGATATTCTAAGTTTTTATTTTTTATTACTTTGGTTGCTATTTTTATTAGTTCTTTGTTTGGTTTGATATTATTATTTTCTGGTGTTTCTTGGATACAAATTCTTTTAGGATAGAAATCATGATATGAAAGGCTGTTTGCAATTATTAAATTTAATACTTTGATATTTTTATCTAAAGATCCTGCTGCACCTGAGTTGATTATGATGTCCGGGTTAAGAGTATCTATTAAATATTGTGTGGTTAAAGCTGCATTAACTTTACCTATTCCAGATTTGGTAACATAAATTTTATGCTCTAAATATGTTCCTTCTTCAACTGGAATTAGGTATTTTTCTTGTTTTTGGAGCTCAAAAAGTATTCGATAGTTTTCTATTTCTTTTTCCATTGCTCCGATTATTACTATTTTCATGATTTTTCTCTCCTTTTTTGCTTATTATACTTCATTTTTATATGATATTAAAGATGATTTATACATTTTAAAAAAAATTAGAATGTTTGCTCTAATTTTTTATTTATTTAATTTGATTAATTATATTTTGATGGTCTTTATTACCTAAATATGATTTATCTAAGCTGTTATCTTCTGTTAAATAAGTATATTTAAATTTTAATATTTTTCTTACTGATTCATTTATTCTTTCTTCAGAAATATTTTCTTTGATGATGTTGATTCCTTTTTTAAGATCTTTTGGCATTAAAAGTAAGTCTACTCCGGCTTCGACTGCTTTGGTATATACTTCTTTTTCGCTATAGTTTTTAGTTATGGCTCCCATGTTTAAGGCATCTGTAATTATTAAACCTTGGTACTGCAATTTATCTTTTAGTATTCCAGTTACTATTTCTTTGGATAAAGTTGCTGGAGTATTATTATTTGTTATTTTTGGCAATGCTATATGTCCAATCATAATTATTTTAGCATCGTTATGAATAGCGCTTAGAAATGGTACTAATTCTGTTTCTGATAACTCTTGTATAGTTTTATTAATAATTGGGACATTTATATGAGAATCTGTTGCAGTATCTCCATGTCCTGGGAAGTGTTTATAGGTAGCTATTACTTTATTGTCTTCTAAACCTGTTGCAAGACTAATAGCCATTTTAGAAACAGTTGTTGTGTCTGTTGAAAAGCTTCTTTTACCAATTACAGTATTATTTTTGTTGGAGTAAACATCTACAACTGGAGCATAGGTTACATTGATCCCTAAAGTCCTTAGTTCTTCTGCTATTACTTTTCCAACGTTATATGCTAGTTCTTGGTTTTTTGTTTTTCCTAAATTATACATATATGGTATATAGGTAGGATTTACATCGCTTAGATATTGAAGTCTTTGGACGATTCCCCCTTCTTGATCTGTTGAGATTATTGGAGGAATCTCGCTATATTTTTTGATATCTGAAATAAATTTTTTAGTTTTATTATATGTAGTATAGTTTTCTTGCATTAGGATAAAACCACCTGGTTTTGTGTTTACAATAAGTTCTTTTAATTCATCATCAACAGTATTTTTATTGTAATAAACGATGAACATTTGAGCTATTTTTTCTTCGATGGTCATATCATTTAAAATTTTTTCTATTTTTTCATCTTTTGAATCTTCTTTTTTTACTGTTGTTGCTGGAATGCTAGGAGCATTTTTGTTTTCTTTTTTCGAATAATAGATTGTTCCTGTTGTGCCTATAATTAAAATGATAATAAAAATTATTATATTTTTTTTCTTTTTCATTTTTAGTCCTTTCAATTAAGTTTTCTTTATTAATTTGGACTTTTATATTATGTTTTATTCTTTTTTTAATTTATTATTTGATATTCTTTAATAATCTTACATAGTGACGTCTTTGTTTTTTTATATCGTCTACACAAGGATTATAAGATTTACATACTTTACTTGGATCTCTTTCAACATAACTGGCGTCTTCAAATGTTATGGTGTCTTTAACTGCTCCTGCTACTGGTAGATGATCTATGGTTTGCATTCTATCATAGCGTTCAAGGCTTTCTTTTAGTCTCAAATTTATGTCTATCGTATCATATATATTATATTCATTACCATCTTCATCTATAATTTTACAATATTCATCATCTTTCATTGTTTTTTTCTGCCTTATTATTTATTTTAATTCCTAGTTCTTCAAGTTGTTTACTATCTACTGTGTTTGGTGCTTCGCTCATAAGATCACTTGCTGATGCTGTTTTTGGGAAAGCTATTACATCTCTTATGTTTTCTGTCTCTGTTAATAGCATGACTAATCTATCTAGACCAAAAGCTATTCCTCCATGAGGTGGAGTTCCATATTTTAGGGCTTCTGTAAAGAAACCAAATTTTTCTTTTATTTGTTCTTTGGTTAGCTCTAGGGCTTCGAACATTTTGTTTTGGATTTCTTCATTATGAATACGAATTGATCCTCCGCCGGCTTCATAACCATTTATTACTAAATCGTAAGCTTTGGAATAGCAATTGGCTTTATCGGTAAGAAGTTTATCAATATCTTCATCTTTAGGAGCTGTAAATGGATGATGAAGAGCCATATATCTATGTTCTTCTTCACTGTATTCAAATGATGGAAAATCAGTAATCCATAAAAGTTCATCTTTGGTTGTATCAATTAAATTTAAATTTTTAGCAACATTTAGTCTTAACGCTCCAAGTGCTGTGTAAACAATATCTTTTTTGTCGGCAATTATTAAAATTAAATCATTATTTTCAAGTTTTAAGTTTTCTTTTAATTCTTTAATTTCATTTTCAGTTAAGACTTTAGCGATGCTACCAGTTATTTCTTCATTTATTTTTAGATAAGCTAGACCGCTCGCACGATATTTTTTTACAAATTCTGTAAGTTTATCTAGATCTTTTCTTGAGTATTTATCGCTTGCATTTTTAACGACGATAGCGTTTATTATTCCATTTGTAGTTATGGTGTTTTTAAATGGAGTAAATTCGGTATTAATAAATATTTTAGTGATATCTTGTAGTTTCATTTCGAATCTTAAGTCTGGTTTATCTGAACCATAATTTTTCATTGCTTCGTTATAGCTCATTTTTTTAAGTGGGAGACTTATTTCTTTATTTTTAATTGTTTTATAGACATGTTGTATTAAGCCTTCGGCAAGAGCCATGACATCATTTTCTTCAACAAAACTCATTTCAATATCTACTTGAGTGAACTCTGGTTGGCGATCTGCTCTTAAATCTTCATCACGAAAGCATTTAGCTATTTGGAAATATTTTTCCATTCCTCCGACCATCAATAATTGTTTAAATAATTGTGGTGATTGTGGTAAGGCATAGAAGGTCCCTTTGTTTACTCGACTTGGTACAAGGTAATCGCGTGCTCCTTCTGGGGTTGATTTACAAAGAATTGGTGTTTCTACTTCAATAAAGCTTTCTTTGTCTAAATAGTTTCTAATAGCCATAGTTATTTTGTGTCTAGTTATTAATTTATTTTTGATATTATCTCTTCTTATATCTAAATAACGATATTTTAACCTTGTGTCTTCTAGGGCTGTTGTGTCTTCACTGATGGTAAATGGTAATTCTTTTGTTGTAATGTTTAGAATTTCTAGATCTGCAACATCTATTTCTATTTCTCCAGTTGGAATGTTTTTATTAGGACTTTCACGTTTTACTACTGTTCCTGTTACTTTTATTACGTATTCATTTTTTAGAGATTCTGCTTTTTGGTATGATTTGTTTTCTGGTTTTACCACTAATTGAATAAGACCACTTCTATCTCTTAAATCAATAAAAATTAGCCCTCCTAAATTTCTTTTTTTAGCTACCCAGCCATATAATTCTACTTGTTCGTTGATATTTTTTAGATTGTACTCATTGTTATTATGTTTTTTCATATTTTCCTCCTTTTAAGTAAAAAGAATCCTAATTATAAGGGCGTTTTTAAACGCGGTGCCACCTTATTTCATAGGATCCTATCTCTTTTCTTTTAACGCAAGAAGACGTTTTGTTTAATGATTTGTTGTCTATTTCAATATTTTTATTATAGGTTCTCACCAAATGCCTACTCTCTTTTAATAAAAGGTTATTTACTTTGACAAATCAACAAATGTTATGCTTTAATTTTACTTAATATATTTTAATTTGTCAATTGTTTATCTTATTTAGATTGTAGAATATTAAAGAATCTTTTTTCTTTTATTTTACTGTTATTAGAATCAATAAATTTTATAGTTCCAGATTGGTTTTCTGGTTTTATTATTTTTCGTTTTAGTTCTTTAGCTACTCCTTTGCTACCATCATAAAATTTGACATTCCCTAGTATTTCTTTTATTTCTTTTTTTATTAAGGGATAATGAGTACAGCCTAAAACTACATTATCGATGTTTTTCAGATCTTTAAATTTTTCTTGTAAATAATTTTTGATTTCTATTTTTTTATTGTTTTCAATTAAATCCGCTAAACCTGGGCAAGGAAGGAGTGTTGTTTTATGATTGTCATATTTATGATAAAGCATTAAAAAACGTTCGCTTTCTATTGTTCTTTCAGTGGCCATGATTATGGTATTGCCTTTTGGATTGTAATCATGAACCATTTTATAGGCTGGTTCTGTTGCTATAAAGGTTATATTGGGATATTCTTTTCTTAATTTATTTACGCATATAGCGCTTGCTGTATTACAGGCTATTACTATTATTTTACATTTTTTAGATATTAGAAATTCCACGATATTTGATGTTATCTGGTATAGTTCTTCTTCTGTTTTATTTCCATAGGGATTATTTTTGGAATCACTGTAATAAAGATAGTTTTCGTTTGGAAGTATTTTGATAATTTCTTTTAAAACTGTTACTCCTCCAATTCCAGAGTCAAATATACCAATCATTTTGTCACCTTCTATTTAATTATAAGAAAAAGCAATTATTCTATGATTGCTTTTATTCTTCTTACTCCTGCACTTGAAGCTTCTTCTTTAATAATTTTGAAGTGTCCTAATTCACTTGTATTTTTAACATGTGGTCCACCACATAATTCTTTAGAAATATTTCCGATTGAATAGACTGTTACTTCACTTCCATATTTTTCAATAAACATAGCTTCTGCGCCAATATTTAGTGCTTCTTCTTTTTTCATCGTTTTAACTGTTACTGGTAAAGCTTGTTTAATGTAATCATTAACTAAATCTTCAGTCTTTTTAATTTCTTCTGGGGTTAATTTGCGATCCCAAGAAAAGTCAAAACGCATTCTTTCTGGAGTTATATTACTTCCTTTTTGATGAACTGTTGGTGCTAAAACAACTTTTAAAGCGGCATTTAACAAGTGTGTTGCAGTATGGTATTTAATACTTGTTTCGCTATGATCTCCTAACCCTCCAGCAAATTTTCCTGATGATGCAGCACGAGATTTTTCTTGATGTTCTTTGAATTTTTCTTTAAATCCTGTTGTATCTACTTTTAAATTTTTTTCTTTTGCTAGTTCTTCAGTAAGTTCAATTGGGAAACCAAAGGTATCATATAATCGAAAAGCAGTATCTTTATCAATAGTTGTACTAATATTTTTTGTTAATTTTTCAAACTCTTTTAGTCCTTTTTCTAATGTTTTGGTAAATTTTATTTTTTCTTGGTTTAAAACATTAAGTATTTTTTCTTTATTACGTGATAATTCACTATAAGAACTTTCATATTTATTAATGATTATTAAAGCTATTTCTTCTAAGAAATTACTATTTAAATCAATATTGAGATTTTTAGCATGACGAATGGCACGACGTATAAGTCTTCTTAAGATATATCCTTGATCAGTATTTGAAGGAGTTATTCCAATATCATCTCCAGATATAAAGACTGCTGTACGAATATGGTCTGCTAATATACGCATACTTTTTTCATTGCCTTGATATGGAAGGTTTGCTATTTCTTCTATTTTTTTAATTATTGGTTGCCATACTGATGACTCATAACTATCGTATTTACCTTCTAGAACTGCTACTGTTCTTTCATATCCCATACCTGTATCTACATTTTTTTGTGCTAAAGGAATAAATTTGCCTTCTTTGGTTTTATTGTATTGCATAAAGACATTATTCCAAATTTCTACCCAATCATCATCGTTTGGATCAAAAGTATCAGGGGCTATTTCTTTACGATAGTAGAATATTTCTGTATCTGGCCCACATGGTCCTTCCTCTGCGGCTGGTCCCCACCAATTGTCACTTAAATAAGCTATTTTATTAGCGTTAATTCCATGACTCATCCAGTATTCTTTAGATTCATTATCGGCTCCTATTAAATCGTTACCTTTAAATACTGTTACTGCAAGTTTTTCAACAGGAATATTTAATACTTTAGTTAAAAATTCAAAGGAATAAGCAATTGATTCTTTTTTGAAATAATCTCCTAAAGACCAATTACCTAACATTTCAAAAAAGGTATGATGAGTTGTATCTCCTACTTCGTCTAAGTCTGTTAATCTAACACATTTTTGATAATCAGTTAGTCTTTTTCCTAGTGGATGTGGTTCTCCCATTAGATATGGAACAAGCGGTTGCATACCTGCGGTATTAAATAGAACGCTTGGATCATTTTCTGGAATTAAGGATGCACTAGGTATTTGTTTATGTCCTTTACTGATAAAAAAATGTATATATAGTTTTTTTAAATCTTCTTTCATTTTATTACCTCATTTTCTACAAAGTTTTTTGCTTTAGCTTCTAAGTCTTCGAGGGTTGAATCATTAGATATTTCAAAATCATAATTATTATAATTGTCTAAGGCTGTTTCAGTATAAGCTTTTTGTTGTTCTTTTGTAAGTGGTGACTGGTAATTTGGCCTAGTAATTTTAATAGTTATGCAATCTGATAATTCTCTTTTTGGTATTTCTATTTCTATTGGCTCTCGAACATCAGATATTATAGCAATATCAAAGTAATATGACAAGATTTTTATATCATCAAGTATTCTTTTTACATGAAATTCTTTGTCTATTTGTTCTCTAATTATTTTGGTTCCTATTTCATTCATTAAATCTCTTGGTTTAGTTTCATCATTACCATCCCAACCAAAATATTTTTTAATGTAGTATTTTATATAATCTCCATAGCCAAGATTGCAAACTTTATAATTTTTGGCTGTTAGTTGTTCTTTTAAAAAACTGGCAAATGTGTCTTTTCCACTTCTAGCTTTGCCACTTATTAGTATTAACTTCATTTTAACCTCCAATTTAAGAATTATTCTGCTGTTTCTTCTTTATTTTTTTTGGATGCTGTTACTTGGCCATGTTTAATTTTATCCATAAGTTCATATTTTTCATCGAAATAGCTTAGTATCATTTTCATACAAGCCATAATTGGAGTTGCTATAATCATTCCAATTACTCCAAAGAAGTAACCGAATATTAGTAATCCTATCATTATTGTTACAGGATGAAGTTTCATTGCATGTCCCATAATTAATGGTTGATAGAAA
>CAZEAD010000002.1:0-13869 GCA_964510115.1 uncultured Mycoplasma sp. | reverse complement strand
TAATGGTTCTAAAACGACATTATCAACTTGTTGAACTATTACTGCTACGACTGCCGCTAAAATACCTATTAATGGACTAACTGTGAAACCAATTATGACGCAGATTGCTCCACCAATCCATGGTCCAATGTATGGAATGATATTAGTTATTCCACAGATGATTCCGAATAATAATGGAGATGGTAATCCAACTAGGCTGTATCCTATAGTTGAAATTAATGATACTGCAATAGCAACTGTAAGCATTCCTTGGATGTAATCTCTAAATGCTCCATTGAATCTGGTTACCATAGCCATAATATTTTCATGATATTTTTTAGGAATGAATTCCATTATTTCATATACATTATTAAAGTCTAATAATAAGTAGAATCCTACTACTAATCCTAGAATAAATGTTCCGATGCTTGATATAGTAGAACTAGCAACATTTACGATTGTTGATGGTAAAGAGTTTGTTAAGTTAACTCCTAGACTTTCAATCGTTTTATATATGTTGTCTTCAATACTTGCTAAATCTATTCCTAAATCTGAGAATTTAGCAAACATTTCATGAATAAAGTCAGATATTTCTACTATCAAGTTTGGTAGTTGTTTTGCGAATTCGTTGATTTGGGTAATTAGCATTGGTATTACTAACCAACCTAAGATTATTACTATTAATATGAAAACGAAAAAGACAAAAGTTGTGGCAATCCCTCTTTTAACTTTGTGCCTTTCTAGCCAAGATACGATAGGATCTAATAACCATGCTATAATTACTCCTATGAAGAATGGAGCGCAAACCGCTAAGATATTGCCTATTGTTTTAAATATTCCTAGACTTTTTCCTAGATATAATACTGCTGCTATCATTGCAATGATTGTTAAAATATAAAATATTTTTAAAATCTTATTTGATAGTTTTATTGTTTCATTGAGTTTTTTGTAATTTAGTTTACTGCTGTCATTTTTATCCATTTTTATCACCATACTTAGTATATCACGTCTATTTTTAAACTGAAAGTTTTTTATATTAATTAATTGTATTTTATTTCAAAATTAAAAGACTATATCAGTCTTTTAGTTACTACTTGAGCTTTTGGAATCATTGTTATTACTGTTATTACTTTTCATCATGTTTCCAAGCATCCCTTTTATATTACTTCTTACTTCTTTAGGCATTGCTAAATAAGCTCCTACTCCTGCCATTACTGTTGCCCCAACTGCATATGTGAAGGCTTTTTTTACTTTATTCATTTTTTCACCTCTATAATTATATTGGTTATCTTTTTAAGGAAACATACATAAATTAAGCAATTTTTTTAAATTTGTTTGACGATCATTTTCTTTTTTATTATTAATTGCTTTGTAAAATGCTGATGTTTCTCCAATTAAAATAAGCTTTTTTTTGGCTCTGGTAATACCTGTATATATTAATTTTTTATATAACATGTTTCGATATTCATTTAGTATGGGAATTATAACAGTGTCAAATTCACTTCCTTGGGATTTATGAATGCTTATTACATAACCTAATTTTAGATTAGAAAAATTGCTTGGAGTTAATCTTACTTCATTTTGATCAAAATCGATTATCATTTCTTTATTTTTTTGTTTGGTTATTTTTAGAATGGTTCCAATATCGCCATTAAAGATGTTTTCATCGGGCATATTGGTTATATTTAATACTTTATCCATTTCTCGATAAGTTACTCCATTATGAATTATTTCGTTTTTAGTAATTTTTTTTGGATTGATTATTGTTTGAACGTAATAGTTTAGTTCATCAATGCCATTATCACCACGATAAATTGGAGCCATTATTTGAAAATTATTATAATCTGTATTTTGATATTCTTTTAGGCATTTTTGAAGTTTTTCTTTAAGATTTGCACTTGTTGCTTCAATAAATTTTAAATCATCTTGGAAATTAAAGATATCTATTATTTCTTCATCATGATTAATTTGATATGCTAATAAGTTAATATTAGATTCTTCTTTTTGCCTATATAGTTTTTCTAGTTTTATGACTGGAATTAGATCACTATCAATTAAATCTTTTAATATTTGACCAGGTCCAACGCTTGGTAATTGGTTATGGTCTCCAATTAAGATTATTTTAGTATTATAATCTAATCCTAATAATAGATTATGGAAAAGATATGTATCTAACATACTTACTTCGTCAATTATAACTATTTTGCAATTACTTTTATTTTCTTCATTAATCATAAAAGTGTTGTCTTCTTTATTCCATTTTAAGAATCTATGGATTGTACTTGCAGGAAGATTTGTTTGTTCACTCATTCTTTTGCTTGCTCTTCCAGTTGGTGCAAGAAGAGATAGCTCGTTTTGAAGTTCTCTATTTGTTAAGTCATAGCGATTTTGATATAAAGAACAAATTCCTTTGATAACAGTTGTTTTACCTGTGCCTGGTCCTCCGGTTATTATTAAAACATTGTTTTCGATAGCACTTTTAATAGCCTTTTTTTGATCATCATTATATTCAATGTTATAAAATTTTTCTAGGTCTTTTATTTCTTCATCTTTGATTTTTATTTTATTGTCTTGTTTATTCAAATATGTTAATCTTGTAGCAATATTTGTTTCAGCTTCATACATTTCTTGAAGGGTTAAATTTTCTTCAAATTCAATAATACGATCTTTTTTTAAAAGAGAATCAATGGCTGAAATAATATAATCTTCATTATCTATTTTTAAGACTCTTTTGGTATAGTAGATTACTTCTTCCCAAGATAAATAAGTATTACCAAGCGTATTATTTACTTCATTCATGGCATAGACAATTGCAGCCTCTACTCTATTGGGATTTTCATTTGTAATACCAAAGTTGCTTCGCAAACGATCTATTTTTGCAAATGTAATATCATATATATCTTCAATTAGAATATAAGGATTTTCTTTTAGAACTTCTAGAGTTTGTCCTTTATATTCTTTATAAATTTGCATAGCCTCTTTCATTGTAAAACCTATTTTTGTTAGTTTGACAATTATTTCATAACTGTTTTGATATTTATGTAGATTTTCATAGATTGTATCGATGTTCTCTTTAGTAATTGTTGGTACAAGAAGAAGATTATCTTTGTTATCTAGGATAATTTTTAATGCATCATTTCCTAGAACTTCAACTATTTTTGTGGCTTTTTTATTGCCTATTTTAGGAAATAAGTTACTAGATAAGAAATCAATTATTTTATCTTTTTCTTCTGGTAATACTACTTCATAGGCTTCGACTTGAAATTGATTGCCATATCTTTCGTGCTCTACAAATTTACCATGAAAGATGTATAAATCATTTTCATTTAGTTCATCAAAATATCCAGTAAAGGTTATAGTTTTATTTTTATATTTTGTTAGCTCTTCGGATGTGTTTTTGACTTTAAATAGTCCTACAACATAGGAATTACTTGATTGAAATATATATTGTTTAAAATTTCCTTTGATTTCTTGCATACGTACCTCTTAATTATATTATAGCAAACAGACGTTTTTATAACAATTAAAAATGCGAAATTTTTTTATTTTCGCACTCTTGGTTTTATAAATGCTTCTGCTGATTTAATTTGGTCTAACATGTAAGCCATTTCGCTTTTATAAATCATAACGTTTCCTTGTAAATTTTCTTTACTATAACGACTGTATTCTTTAAGTATTACTGTACAATAGTCTAATTGACATGTTGTTAAATCGCTTTTAGGATTAATGGTATTCTCATTTATAACTACTGAAGTTCCTGAAAGATTGGTATTGTATAAGAAGAAACCATCTAAATGCTGATTTGTTAAATCTAGTCCTGAAAGATTTGTAAGAGCTAAGTTTTTAGAGATTTCTTTAAGATTTATTGAGATGTTTGTTCCAGATAAATTGATACCATTGATATCTCTATTCTTTAGGGAAATTTCACTTAAATCAAGTTTTCTTAGAAAGTCATTTGAAAAAAATGAAGTAAAATGATCTAAGTCAAAAAGTAAGGTTTCTAATAATTTAGGTTCAATATATAATTTTGCATTTGGCTCGACTTCTCTTAATCTTCCTTCTAATGACAAGCTTAAATTGCGTAATTGGTCATTATTTACTACAAATCTATTAGGATATTTTTTATTAATACTATTTTTATTCATATTATTCCTCCATGTCGTTATATTATAGCACATTTTTTTAATTTAAGGAAGCATTTTTTTCTTTAAGGGTTAAGTTCACTTTTTTCTTATCTTTTTGAATTGCTAAAACATAACAGTTGATGATATCTCCGACTTTTAATACTTCGCTCGGGTGTTTAATGTAGGAATCAGACATTTCTGAAATATGAATTAGCCCATCGTTTTTAAGCCCTATGTCAATAAATGCTCCAAAGTCTACAACATTTCTTACTGTTCCTTCTAATTTCATTCCTATTTCTAAATCATCAATTGTTAATATATCGCTTTTTAAAAGAGGTTTTACTAGTTCATCTCTAGGATCTATTATTGGTTGTTTTAATGATTTTAAGATGTCTTCAATTGTATATATATCAACGTTTGTTATTTTTTGTAATTCTTCTTTAGAATGTTCCTCTATTTTTTCTTTTATTTTCGTAGTACCTATATCGCTTGTTGTACATCCTAGATAATTTAAGATCTTAGTAGCGGTGGAATAGCTTTCTGGGTGAATATTGGTTTTGTCAAGGGCATTATTGCCTTCTAAAATACGCATAAAACCAATTGATTGTTCGTATACTTTCTGGGTTATTCCTTTGATGTTTTTTAATTCTTCTCTATTTGTAAATTTTCCTATTTTTTTGCGTTCTTCGATAATTATTTCAATTGCTTTTTTAGTTAAACCAGATATATAACTTAGAATTGATGGAGAGGCTGTATTGATATTTATTCCTACTGAGTTAACTATTTTTTCTACTGTAAATTTTAGGTTTTCGTCTAGTTCTTTTTGTTTTACATCATGTTGATATAACCCTACTCCAATACTTTTTGGATCAATTTTTACTAATTCTGATAATGGGTCTTGTAGTCTTCTGCCAATAGATATAGCTGATCGCTTGGAAACATCAAGTTCTGGGAATTCAGAAATTGCTAGTTTTGATGCTGAGTAAACTGATGCTCCGGCTTCACTTACGATAATGTATTTGCAGGGAAGCTTATAATCTTTTATGGTTTCTGCCACTAAGACTTCGCTTTCTCGGGAAGCTGTTCCATTTCCAATTGCTACAACATCTATTTTATGAGTATTAATAATGTTTTTAAGTGTTTCTTTACTTTTATCCCATTCTTTTTGGGGTTCATGCGGATAGATTACTGCAATTTCTAAGATTTCTCCAGTTTCTGATAGAGCCGCTAATTTGCATCCTGTTCTAAAAGCTGGATCAAATCCTAAGACTCTTATGCCTTTCATTGGAGGGGTTAATAATAATTGTTCAACATTTGAAGCAAAGTTTTTGATGGCAGATATATTACCAATATCTGTTAACTCATTTCTTATTTCACGTTCAATACTAGGGAAAATATTTTTTTTGTAGGAGTTTATTATTGCTTCTTTAACAAATGGAATAACTTTTGATTCTGAATTTTTTATAATATTTTTATTTAAAAATTCTATTATTGGTTCATCATTTATAATTATTGATGCTGTAAGGACTTTTTCTTCTTCTCCTCTATTTATGGCTAAAATACGATGTGGTTTAACATTTCTTATAGGTTCTTGATAGTCGTAATAAATTTCGTATGTCTTGTTTTCATCTTTAGCATCTTTTTTTAGTTTTGTCTTTATAGAGCCATTTTTGAAGATATAATTTCTTATCCATTTACGATAGTATGCATTATCAGCAATGTAATCTTTAATAATATAGCCTGCACCTTCTAACTTTTCACTAGTTATTGTTACTTTTTCGCACTTGTAAGAATTTGCTAGTTCTTCGATGGTTTTATTTTGGGGAAATGACATGATTATTTTAGCTAATCCTTCTAGACCATTTGCTATAGCTATACCTGCTTTAGTTTGTTTTTTTTCTTTGAATGGTCTATATATGTCTTCAATTTCCACTAATTTGGTACAGGACATTATTTTAGCTTTTAACTCATCTGTTAACATTTCTTTTTCTGATATTAGTCTTATTACATCTTCTTTTCTTTTTAAAAGATTTATTTGATATTGGTAAACATCACTTATTTCTTTTATTATTACTTCATTTAAATTACCTGTTGCTTCTTTACGATATCTGGCTATGAAAGGAATTGTGTTACCTTCTTCAAGAAGCTTTAAAGTGTTTTTTATTTGATATTCTTTAATATTTAAATTGTTTTTTATTTCTTGTATTATTGTATCATTCATTTTATTCACCTATTTAATTATAAGAAAATTATTGGTTAAAGTAAATAAATTAAATAAGTTTTAATAACCTGTTCTTAGAATTTTATATGATACTTCTTGCACTCCGAAATTATATGATATGGCTTCACTTTCTAATAAAAGATCAAACTGACTTCTTTGGTTAAATCCTATTGCTCCTCCTCGATCTAAGGTGATAGCTATAAATTTCTGATTTAGGGTTTGAAACTCTATTATGGTTCCAAATGGAATGCTTTTATCTGCGGCGATTATGTTTACATTACCATATTCTTTATCTTGGTAGTAAATTGTATTTTTTACGTTGTATCCAGAGGAAGTTATACCACTACAACCTAGACAGTCACTACCATAAGCAGTCATAATTCCTGTTTGATATTCTATTTTTTTATTTTCTATTTTAGGTATAGTTATTTTTTCTTGGTAAGCATAATAATAACTTTTTGTTTCTAGAGTAAGATTAAGATTAATGCCAATTATTAAAACTAAAGCTATTATGGCTGTTCATAATTTCATTATTGCCACCTCGAGGTAATATTATATTTTGGTATTTATAAAAAGTAAAAGGTAATAATTACCACTTGTTTTTTATATTATTTAATAAAATTAAAACGTTTACCAATTTAGTTAAAACTGATAAACGTTTTTTAATTTATTATAAATGATTGTTTTGAAGAATTATTTTTTCTTAAAAAGATTATACCCTAGTATAATTAAGACTATGATAGCTAATCCTCCAATGATGTAATTAAGTAAGATTGAAAGATCTTTAGTGTTGTTGATACTGAAAATAGTATTGATAATTATTAATAAATTCATTGTATCATCTTCTTTCTTATTATGATTTTATGATAACACGAATGAGATGATTTGTAAATTATAGAGGCAGATTTTATTAGTAATTAAATATTGGTATATAAAAAGTATGCAATAATCTATGTTTGCATACTTAATTTATTTATCATATAAAATATTAATTATTTTTCGTAAACACTTGCTTGTTTTTTATCTCTTCCAAGTCTTTCATATTTAACTATACCTTCTACTTTTGCGTATAAAGTATGATCATTTCCAATTCCCACATTAGTTCCAGGATGAATTTTTGTTCCTCTTTGACGATAGATTATTGCTCCAGCTTTAGCTTTTTCTCCATCAGAAAGTTTTGCTCCTAATCTACGTCCTTGTGAATCTCTACCATTGGTTGATGATCCACCACCCTTTTTATGGGCGAATAATTGGATATTTAATCTCATCATAGCATATCCCTCCTATAAAAATTTTATTTTTCCTTCATAGTCTTCTGCTAATTCGTGTAACAAATCAATCATGTTCTCTAAAAGTTTGTTTGTAATGGCATCTTCTTTTAATACTTTTATTAAAACTCCATCTTTTTCTTCATAGGAAATGGCATTGTTATTAATTTTTAATATTCCATTAATGGTTGTGATAACAATTGAGCTTGCTGATGCACATACTATGTCTTTTCCAAATGAAGCATAATTAGCATGACCAGTTATTTTGATTTCTTTGATAAAGTTCTGTTCTTTTTTAATGTCTACCTTAATCATATTGATTACCCAATTTTAGTAATTTCAATTTTTGTATATGGTTGACGATGACCTTGAGTTTTTCTGGTACTTTTTTGTTTATTTACGTACTTAAAGATTCTAATTTTTTTATTTTTACCATGTTTTAGAACTTTAGCAGTAACTTTAGCACCTTCAACATAAGGATTTCCAACATTACCATCTAGCATTAATACTTTATCGAATGTTACTTCTTTTCCTTCTTCAGTGTTAAGTTTTTCAACATATAATGTTGTTCCAACTTCTACTAGGTACTGTTTTCCACCAGTTAGGATAATTGCTTTCATAATATACCTCCTTTTATTTACTTAAGACTCACTTTTCAGGTGCCTTGCGGACTTTTTGACCTTTACAATGTGGTTTAAAGCTTTAGAGGCCTTAAACATGTCTAACTATAACATAATTTACGCTTGTAGTCAAATAATTATTTGTATTTTTTATTTTTCAAAATACTCTTCTTTGATATTAATATTATATATTTCATTGGTTCTCATTTTATCTGTTGGAATTTTCAAGTAAAGATAGTTTGTGGTGTGACCATAACTTAAATTATTTTCTTGTTTTTCAATTAATATTTCTTCTTTTTGATTTATATTAGCTTTTTGATATTTTTCTTCTAGTTCATCTGATAAAGCTAAAAGCTCTTTTACTCTTTGTTTTTTTGTCATATCATTAACTTGATTTGGCATGCTTGCAGCTTTTGTTCCTTCTCTTTTAGAATATGGGAAAACATGGATTTTAGAAAAATTAATTTGTTTAATAGTTTCTATTGTTTCTTGCCATTCTTCTTCTGTTTCTCCTGGGAATCCCACTATAACATCTGTTGTGATGGAGATATTTGGTCTTATTTTTCTTAGTTCTTCGATTTTTTTAATGAATTGCTCTTTTTTATATTTGCGATTCATTCGTTTTAAAACTGTATTGCTACCACTTTGAATTGGAATGTGTAAGTGATCACATATTATTTTATTTTTTAGAAGGTGAAAGAATTTATCATCTAGTTCTGTCATTTCAATTGAGGATATTCTTACTCTTTTTAGATTTGGGATTTTAAGAATGTCTTCTAAAAGCGTTGAAAAGTCTGTATTTTTGTCTCTTCCATAGTTACCTGTATGGATTCCTGTTAAAACTATTTCTTTATATCCTTTATTTACTAATGTTGTTATTTCTTCAATAACTTTTTTTGGTTCTTTAGAGCGACATTTACCACGGACATAAGGAATGATGCAATATGTACAGAAGTTTTCACAACCATCTTGGATTTTGACAAATGCTCTGGTTTTACCTTCAAGATGAGTTATTGTCATGTCTTCAAAAGGAATATTTGTTACATCGTGTTTTGCTACTTCATTGATTTGTTGTTTGGTTTTTTGATATTCTTCGACTAAGTCTACTACTTTAGATTTTTGACTGTTTCCGATTATTATATCAATATTTTCAAAGTTATAATTTTGTTTGTTAGCAGACTCAATAAAACAACCACATGCCACGATTATGGCATTGTTGTTATGTCTTTTTACTTGATTGATTATTTTTCTTGATTTAGCATCACTTTGGTTGGTAACTGTACAAGTATTAATAACATAGATATCACATTTGTCTTTATAATCACAGATTTCGTATCCTCTTTTTTGGAACTCTGCAATCATGTATTCACTTTCATATAAATTTACTTTACAGCCTAAAGTATAGAATCCCACTTTCACTTTTATCACTTCTTTCCAAAAGAAAAGTATTTATTTGATAAATACTTGCTTATTATAACATAGGTTATTTATTTGTTCAATCGACTTTTTAAGCGATGTAATTCTTTTAGGAAATCTTCAGTTCTTTTTATTTCTGTTTCTAATTCTTCTGGTTCCACTGCTTTTTCAAAGTCTTCTTTGGTATATATTTCTTCTTTTTTCTTTTCTAAGATACCATATACTGGAGAAATTAATTCAGAGTTTTTGAAATTAGTATCTTTATAGGTGTTTTCAAGATTTATTTCTATTCTTGCGGTGTCTTCAAACATTGGATTGTCAACATCCTCTGATTGCTCTTGTTCATGTTCTTGTTCTTCTAGATGTCTTTTATATAACTCTTCAATAGTAATTGGTTCATCGCCATTATCTTTTAGAAGTCTGTCATTGGTTTCATCTACTGTATCCCAGTTCATTTTCTTTAATTCGTCGTAACTAATTACTGATATTTCTTCTTGTTCTTCTTCGAATTTTGTATGTCCTGCAATAGGAGTTTCATCCTCATTGGCTGCTAACTTCATAGTTATTTCTTCAAGTTCTTTTTTAGCTTCTTCTTGGGTTTTTTCATGTTCGTCATATATTACTTCATCATCTTTCTTAGGTGTTTCTTTTAGTTCTTCTTGTTCTTCGGTTGGGAATACTACAGGTTCTTGATATATTGAGTTGTGATAATTATTAAGTCTTTCATCCATTTCTTCTTTAGTTAGTGTATCGTTTGATTCATTTTCTTCATAATTATAAACTGATGAAGGTTTTTCTTGGGGAATATTTTCTATTATATTGATATTTTCTTCTAAATTACTTAAATTTATGTTAGCTGGTTTATGAAGAACTATTCTAGGAGATGATGTTATCTCTTCTTTGTTATATTCTTGTTTATATATTGGTTCTTTTATATTTTCATCAATATAGTTATTAATATTTGGTTTTTCAATATCAATAATCTCTTCATCTTGTTTTAATTCAGATTCATCGCTAGTAAGATCACTATTTTCTTCATTATTTTCTATTTCCTCGTTATCTATTATAGGTTGTTCTTTGGTCTCTTCTAGTTTTATAATCGGTCTTTGTTTTGTATCAATAAGTTCTTGAACTTTATTTATTTCTTCTAAGTATTTTCTTTTATTTCTTCTATTATCTACTACTATGGCAAGGACAAGAATAACTATAATTATAGACACTACTATAATAAGGATAATAAAATTGTTAGTTCCAATACTACTAATTAACTCTTTCATTATTTCACCTTTTCTCTGATAGGTTCATTGTAACACACTAAAATTGAAAAGATAAAGGAAATTATTGTTTTTTGAAAATAAATTTGCTTTTTAAAAAACATAAAAGGTTTCAGATTCTATTGAAACCTTTTATTTATAAGTTTTTCTTTATTATATCCATTTAACATTTCCTTGACGTACATACGTTTTTTGTTTGGGAATTGGATATCTGTTATTTTTATTTCATAATCTTTGGTAGCGACATAAACTGCATCTTTTGTGATTTTGGTTATTGTTCCTGGTAATTCATTTGTTGGTTTTTCTATTTCGGCATAAAATATTTTGATTCTTTCATTATCTAATATGGCGTATGCTCCTGGATTTGATGATAAACCTTTTATTTGATTAACAACATCTTTGGCGTTTTTATTAAAGTTTATTTGTTCTTCTTCTTTTTTTATTGTATATCCTATTGTTACTTCGTTGTCGTTTTGTTTTATTTTTTGGTTTGTTCTAGCAAAAATTTCTGGTAATACTTTGATTAGTGTTTGGGCTCCTAACACGGATAGTTTGTTTGATAATGTATCATAAGTATCATTTTTTGTAATTAGTATTTCTTCTTGATAGATAATGTCTCCACTATCCATGCCAACGTCTGTTTCCATAATTGTTATTCCTGTTTTTTCTTCTCCATTTATAATAGCATGGTGAATTGGAGCTCCGCCACGAAGTTTAGGAAGTAATGAAGCGTGAACATTAATTGTTTTATATGGTGGAGCATATATTAATTCTTTAGGAAGAATTTGTCCATATGCACAGGTAATAATTATATCAGGATTATATTTTAATATTTCTTGATATTCTTCTTTAATTTTGATAGGTTGAAGAACTAAAATATTATGATCTTGGGCTACTTTTTTTATGGGACAAATAGTGATTTTTTTACCACGATTTGCTTCTTTATCTGGTTGAGTTACCACTGCAATAACATTGGTATTTTTAATTAATTCTTCTAATACTGGCACTGCATAGCTTGGGGTTCCCATAAATATTACTTTTTTATCTTTCATTTTAGTTTTGTTCCTTTCATATATTTAAAACACTATATTTTGATATCGATATAAGTTTTAATATTACTATCCTATTATAAGAAATAATGGGGTTATTGTAAATTATTTTGTTTTTATTTTTTATTATTGTGATATAAAAAGAATTTAAAACTGGTTTTGATTTGTTTTAAATTCTTTTGTAATTAATATATTTTTAAATAACTACTGTTTTACTGTTGCATTAATCTGATACTGTTTTAGCTATACCTTTGAAGACTATTTTTATTGTTTTATCAAAGATTTTTTCTAATTCTAATGATGTTTTATAAATGCTTTTTGAAATGTTGTTAGAATAATCTTGATTGCTTTCTAATAGATAGTCTTTTACGTCAACATTTTTACCATTTTTTATGTCTTCTTCAAACTGTTTTATTTGTTCTTCGGTTAGGGTTTTATTTTTTCTTATTTTTGAATCATAATAACCACTTTCCTCTGCCACTAATACTACTGCAAAGATAAAGACAATTATTATAAATATTGCTTTTAGAAGTTTTTTATATTTCATAACTTTCCTTTAAGAATTCATTTAGGGCCTCTGCTAAGGCATTTATAGAATTATAAACTTCACTAACTGTATTTTTATCTGCTCCTAGTTCTATGGTGAAAAAGGTTGGAGATATTTCTTGGTTATAGGTATATTGTTTTTTATTGAAGTTATTTCTTGTGATACTTGGGTAGTTCTTTTCAAGTTTTGATTTTAAAAGATTAATGTTTTTTTCGTTTTTTTGATAGTTTTGATGATTTTGTCCTAAGAGAAACATTATTTTGGCATAGTTTTTACCTTTTATTGTGGTAGTTGATATATTTTTTGATGTTGAGTCTCTATGAAGATCAATTATTATTTTGATATCTGGGTTGGTTTTTAAAACTTCCTCAGTGTATTCTTTTGTTATACGATAACTATAGGAATAATCCCATTTTCTTTCGTTTAAAACTTTTTTGACGTTTTTTTCTTCGATTATGGTTTTATGACCATAGTCCTCTAACTTATTTTTTAAAAGAAAGCTGGCATTGTAAACAGTGAATGCTGTTTTCATGTTACTATCTTTTTGATATTCTTCGGTTTGATGGGTGTTATGAATATATATTTCTGGCTTGGATGTGGAATTTACTAGTTTTCCTACACTATAACTTTCAGGATTAATTATATGACGAAATACTGTATGATCTAAAAGTTTTGTAAAAATGGTTTCAAAATAGCTTTCTTCTTTTTTAAATGTATTAGCATATGTATTTAAAACAAAGTCTTTATCTTCTAGAATGTTGGAGATGTATGCACATAAAACGATAAAAATTAGACAGCAAAAAAAGCCTTTGAATATTTTGATAATTTTCATTTTATCACCTCAATTATCATTTTATTCTTAGGCTTTAGTAAAACTTGTCGTTTATTAGTTTATTCTTTTATTTTATGTAAACTATGATTTATTCCGTATGATAAAACTTCACTTAGTAATTCTACTTCAAAGTCTATTTCTTTTGGAGTTACCATGAAATTACAACCGATTGGTGTTAAAACATCATATAGTAATGCCTTTTTCTCAATATCTGAAAGGTTACCGAAGGCCCCGAGAAGATAGGTAGTTTCTTGTTCTGATAAGGGAATGTTTGGGCTTTTTAAATAATTTATTTTATGAGAGGGAATGAGCTTATTTTTAATGCTGTCTTTATTTTTTATGTTATAACTAAAATGTTTTTTCATAAAATTAATTGTATCAAAAACAATAGTTACTGCATCTACGACCATGGGGACTCCTATTGCTATTACTGGTATTCCTATTGTTTCTTGTGATAATTCTTTACGTTTATTTCCAATACCGGAACCTGGATTTATTCCAGTTGTACTTATTTGAATAGTTTTTGATACTCTACTTAT
>CAZEAD010000001.1:0-37035 GCA_964510115.1 uncultured Mycoplasma sp. | reverse complement strand
TTGAAGATATAGATTTAACTGTTGAGTTGCATCGTCCTTATGTTGATGATATTCATCTAAGATGTAGTAAGTGTGGTAAGGAAATGACTCGTGTTAAAGATGTTATTGATTGTTGGTTTGATTCTGGATCAATGCCTTTTGCACAATATCATTATCCATTTGAAAACCAGGATTTATGGGAGAGACAGTTTCCGGCAGATTTTATTTGTGAGGGAATTGATCAAACACGTGGTTGGTTTTATTCTTTGCTTATTATTTCAACTTTTTTAAAGGGATGTGCTCCTTATAAAAATGTTTTGGTTAATGATTTATTATTAGATAAAGAGGGTAAAAAGATGTCTAAATCTAAGGGTAATATTGTTGAACCATTTACGACTATGGAAGAGTATGGTGCTGATACTGTTCGTTTCTATTTACCATATGTTTCTCCGGTTTGGACACCACTTAAGTTTGATGTAGAGGGATTAAAAGAGGTTTATTCAAAATTCTTTAATCCTCTTAGAAATACTTATTCTTTCTTTAGTATGTATGCTAATGTTGATAAAATTGATCCTAGAGAGTTTTATGTTTCTTATGATGAGTTGGAGGAGATTGATAAGTGGTTATTATCAAAATATAATAAGTTAGTTAAATATGTTACTGAATCTTATGAAGAGTACGATTTAAATAAAGTTGTACGTGCGCTTACTTTATTTGTTAGTGAAGATTTATCAAATTGGTATATCAGAAGAAATAGAAATCGTTTCTGGGGTAGTGAACTTGATGTTAGTAAGAAAGCAGTTTATCAGACTACTTATCAAGTTTTAGTAGGAATTTCTTTATTGACTGCACCAATTGCTCCTTTTATTACTGAAGAGATTTATCAGAATTTAACTGGTGATGTTTCTGTTCATTTGGCATCCTTCCCAAAATATGATGATGCTTTGATTAATTGTAAATTAGAGAAAAAAATGGATTTACTTCGTGATTTAATCTCTCTTGGTAGAAATGCTAGGGAAGAGGCAAAGATTAAGGTTAGACAACCTATTAGTGAAGTTATTTTGGATGGTAAGAATAAAGAGATTCTTGGAGATTTGACTTTGCTTTTACAAGAAGAATTGAATGTAAAAAAAGTTTTATTTGCAGATGATTTAAGTCAATATATGGATTTTACTGTTAAACCTAATTTTAAAGAAGCTGGTAAGGTATTTGGTAATAAGATGAAGGATTATGTTAATTTTTTAAATGGTCTTTCTGATAATGATATTAAATCTTTACAAGATGGTAAGACAGTTCGTTTTATGGATGTAGATATTGATTCTAGCTTGATAGATATTCGTATTACTTCTAAGGAAGGATTTGATTCTGTACTTGATAATGGCAATTTTGTTATTATTAATACTACTTTGACAGAGGAACTTTTGGATGAAGGAATTGCTCGTGAATTTGTATCTAAGGTGCAAAACTTAAGAAAAGAAAAGGATTTTGATATTGCTGATAGAATTACAGTATTTTATATGAAAAATGATAAATTAGAACAGATTATTCGTGATTATGGTGATTATATTAAAGATGAAATATTAGCTTTAGATTTTAAAGTTAGAGATGATTGTTCTAATGAGTTTGAACTTAATGGATTAAAAGTATTTATTGATGTTTGTAAGTATTAGATATAAGTATAAAAAAAGAAAGCCTTGGAGGTTTTCTTTTTTGGTTTTACCATTCATCTAAGATATCTTCTGGTTTTTTCTTTTTTAGTTTTTGTTGTTCTTCATTTTCTTTTTTAGTAATTTCTTCAAGAAGTTCTTTTGGTTCTTTTGTTTGTTTTTCTGGTTTTTTATTAGAAGGATTATTATTTTTTTTCTTTTCTTTTAATTCTTCATAATGTTTTTGTTGTTCTTTGGTTTTTTGATGATTGTTTTTCATTTTCATAATTGAAACGATTATTAAAATTATGACTAATAAGATACATGCTAGTACTAATGTAATGATTATTTTTTTGGCTTGTTCTATTTTTGTATCTTGTAGTGATAAATCATCTTCATAGTTTTTTTGAATAGTATTTTCTTCTTTATCATAACTATACCAACCAGATTTTCCTGTTGCAAGGTTTGTTCCATAGAAGAAAGCATAGTGTGATGATTCATCTTTTTGATAAGCGTGAATGTTGTTATCATTTATTTCTAGATCTATTTTATTATATCCTGATAAGGTTTTTGTTTCATCTATTTCTAAGGTTGTAGCATCAAATTGTATTTCTTTATATAAACGATAGGTATTTGGTTGTTCGTAGATTGCATAATTTATTTTTCCTGAAACATCTTTTATACCGATTATTGTATAATCTAGCAATTCGTTATAGAAAGCGGGAATTTCTTGATCATTTATGGTTACTTTTGTTTCAGTGTAATTATTTGGTTTGGTTAAGATACTTGCAGATTTTATAATATTATAGTTTTTTTCATTGATTGTTATTGGTATTGGATTTTTATCTTCAACTGTTATTGTAATATTGTAAGTTTTTGTTGTTCCTTTTTCGGAAGTAACTACAATAGGAAATTTATTATCACCGTATGTTACTGGGAACGTTCCAGTTCCTTTTATCTTTGCTTTATTATCTTCTTTGGTAGCGTTTATTTTTATAGAGCTTATATTAGAATCGATAGTGGCTTTGTATTCTGTTGTGTTTTTATTAAACTTAGGAGATAGGGGAACATTGTCTACTGTTAGGTTTTTTAAATTATTATTAGTAGAGTAGGTTGTTTGGCTGGAATTACTAGAAGAATTATTGCCACTTGAGTTTGTTGATGATGCTGTTGTACTTGTGAATGTTGTTGGATCAACACTTGTTTTTATTAAAACATCTTCTTCGCTATGATTTAGTTCATACATAGTTGCGGATTTGGCACTTACTTTGTGAGTTCCAGTTGTTAAAACTTTGAATGTGAATTTTTTTGCTGAGCTTTTTTTACTTCCTACTGCATACATACAATAACCACTTGGATTACAGCTTGCTTGATCTGAGACAGAAGTAAGTTTTAGTTTTTTAGAATCATAATCAATAGTATATTCACAGGTTCCTATTGTTACAGAACTTTCACAATAGACACTTACTGTTACTGAGCTTCCAATGGTAACGTTTTTGCTTGAGACATATAGGTCGATTTTACCAGTTGCAGCTTGAACATTAATATTTGGAATTAAGAAAAGACTAAGTAGAAATAATAAATTTAATAAATATTTTTTTTTCATTTTTTTACTCCTTTTTATTTTAATTTTATATATTTTAAAATATGTTTTTGAATTCTTGAGAAATCTGCGGAATTGATATTTCCATCGTAGTTGACATCAGCGGCGGCTTTGTATTCATTTTTTAGGGTGCTATATTTTAAAATATGTTTTTGAATTCTTGAGAAATCTGCAGAGTTTATTGTACCATCACCATTTAGATCTCCTTTGATTGAGATTGTATAACTTGTATTATTTATGGTTATGATGTCTCCGGTTGCTAATTTGCTTGTTTTTTTAACTTTATTTTTATCAGTTATTGTAACTTTTGCTGAAGGTGATATTTTATTGATATCGTTAGCAAGTGTTGCAGGTAAAGTTCCTGAGGAAATACCTGTTAAATAATTATTACTTAATTTTACATCTAATTTATTAATTATTTCTTCAGCTGTTAAAGTATCTTCGGCTGGTTTATCTTCTTTTATTAAAGTAATTGTATAGGTTTTTGTTTCTAAAACTTCGCTTGTTACTATAATTTGAACTTTTGTATTTGCATTTGGTGTTTTTATTGTGCCTGTACCTTTTACAGTACTTTTAGCTGATTTTTTATCTGCTGTTAGAGATACTTCAGTTGTATCATAACTAATGTAGTGTGTATATTCTAAGACGTCACTATCAAAACCATTTACTGTTGTGTTATTTACTTTAATGCTTGTTAAATCGTTTATTGTGTCTCCAAGTGGAGGGTAGGTTAAATAACTTTGTGGGGTATTGTCATAAACTGGAATAGCAAATGTATATGTTAAATCAGCAATATTATTATTTTTTTTAGTACTGTTAATTGATAATGATTCACTAGCTGGGGCCATAACGTTTGTCATATATTGATTGGTATATGGGGCATAGTATGAATTATTAGCAGTATTGAATTTTTGATAGTATAGAGTGTTTTGCTTTTTTGAAACATATTTGTCTCCAATGAATTTGGCTCCATATTTGATTGCTTTTTCTCTAGTGTCCCATGGAGTTCCATAGTAATTATCTACATATCCTTTAGCTACTGCTAGTCCTCTTGCTACAGCACTTTTTGTTTTGGAATCTTCATAAGCTCCAATATTGTAATAGTTATAGGCATTTGTAAGGGCTTTTCCATCGTATTTTAAAGTTGATTTTCCACTTACGCCATCATATTTTTCGTTTGTTCCTCCTTCTTGTTTTACGCGTGCTGCTAAATGAACTGGTGATACCATGGATTCTTTACCGCCTTCTAAAAAGTATCCGATATATTCTTCAGTATCAAGATAAGTATTGGCAAATATACTTTTTACAGTATCATGATAGGTTGTTGCTTTTTCATCATAAGTTAAATCTTCATAAACCCAAATATTTTTTTCATTTAAATAGTTTCTAGGATCAAGGAATATTGCTACAACTGGGCTTGAAGCAATGTACCAGGTTCCTGATTCTACTGCTGTGTTTGATGTTCTATAAATATCTATATTAGTTTGAATATAGTTTTTTCCAGTTTCTTTGTTTACTGCAGTTGCAAAGTCTTTTTTAGTTAAATCTGGTTTAAAGTTCCAATTAGGATGTTTTTTATGTAGGTAAACTAAGAAGGGGATATAACTATCTGGGAAACCTAGTGTTTTAAGTTGTTTTTCATAGTCTTTATCACTTGCTGTGACATCTTCGTATTTGTCTATTAATCTTTTACATACATAACCTGTTTTATTGTTATAATAAGATATTTTATACCAACCTTCACTACAACCACTTGTTGAGGTGTTAATTGTTTCTAAGATATTTACTTTTGTTCCTAGAAATAATTTGTCTAGGGCTGTTGCAGACATGCTGGTTGATTTTCTAACGTTGGCATAATCTTCATTTATTCTTGTTCCCCATTCGCTAGTAGTGTAATATGTTTTGTTATTAGTTGTAGTGTTTTCATTGTTGATTGTTACTAGTTCACTACATACATAAGCTTTGGTTGAACCATTATAGTTTATTTGATACCAACCTTTTGAACAACCTGTTCCTTTATGCTTGGTAGTGGATACTAAGGTAATTTGTTTTTTAAAAGCTAGAACACCTATTTTTGTATTGTTAGTACCAGGACCATTTCTTACGTTTACTCCATCAGGATCGATGATTGTTGCTGTTATTGTTGCAGCGTTAACTGTGATTGGTAAAATAAAATAATTGCATATAATTGCAATGATTAATAATATATTAGTAATTTTTTTCAAACTGCATACCTCCATTGTTTATATTTTTATTATAACAGATATATCTTAATAAGTATATTTGCTTATGAAAAAAAGATTGTTTTTTGTCGATGGTTTACAATTACTTTATTATAATAGATTAAGATTATTAATTTTTAAATTATTAATTTTTAAATTGATAGTGCAAAAATTGTAAAAGTATGTTATGATTGAATAGTAATTGATAATATAAGAAAAATAAAGGAGTAAATATGAAAAAGAAGAATGTTTTAATTTTAATAGTTGTGGGTGTGGTTGCAGTTTTAGGCGTGGCTTTGTTTTTAATTTTAAATAATACTCAAGAAAAGAAACTAGAGAGAAGTTTAAAAGAGATGGGTAGAGATTTTTATGAGGATTATTATTATGATCAAACTGGTGAAACTTTAGAGGATCGTGAAAAGTTTCTTAAACCTTTTAAAACTATCGGAATTAAAGTTACTCTTGATGGTTTAAGTAGATATAATAGTAAAGAAAATCAAGCTAAGATAGAAGAGTTTGTAAATAGAAAGACAAATGAAAAATGTGATACTATGTCAACACGTGCTATTATTTATCCAAAAGAAAAATATGGGAAGACTGATTATGATATTAAAGTAGAACTTAGTTGTGGATTTGATAAAGAATAAATTTTATAAATTTAGTAATCTTATATTTAGGTTACTTTTTTTATATTAAATTTTGTATAAAAAATTCAAAAAAGAATTTTAAATTGATAAAGAATATGATATAATATTTTTAGTGTAGAAACTAAAATAAGCATTAAGGTAGTGGTAGTATGCGCAGTAGACGTTTTTTATTTGTTTATATTATTAGTGTTTTAGTTGTTTTTTTAGCTTCTTTTTTGGATGTTAATGCTGCTGGATCGCAATATTCTTTTAATTATACAGGATCTGTTCAGGAATTTGTTGTGCCTAGTGATGGTTATTATAAAGTAGAGGCTTGGGGTGCTGGCGGCGGAAAGAATTTAAGAGATGGTTCTTCTTCTGGATCAATGACACCTGGTAAAGGTGCTTATACAAGTGGTGTTACTTTTTTACATAAAGGGCAGAAATTGTATATTTATGTCGGTGGTAAAGGAACTGATGCTAAAAAATCTACAATTGTTCCTGGTGGTTATAATGGCGGTGGTCGTGGAGAACATGACCATACTGATGATGAAGCATCAGGAGGTGGCGGAGGAGCTACTGATATTCGTATTGTAGGTGGAAAATGGGATGATTTTAAATCATTAAAAGCTAGAGTAATGGTTGCTGGTGGTGGCGGAGGAGCTACTTATAATTTGAATGGAGGAAATGGTGGCGCTTTAACTGGTGGCGATGTAACTTATTCGAAAGGTGGTACTCAAACAACCGGATATGCTTTTGGTAAAGGTATGGATGGTGTTTATGTAAATTCTAATGTTGATGTTGCTGGTGGTGGTAGCGGATACTATGGTGGATTTGCTAATTCTTCTCCTTATAATACTTGGACATCTGCTGGTGCTGGTGGATCTAGTTTTATTTCTGGACATAGTGGATGCGATGCTATAGCTTTAGAATCAACAAGTGATAATATTGTACATACAGGACAAAATATTCACTATAGTAATTTTGTTTTTAAAGATACGCAAATGATTGCTGGTAATGCTTCAATGCCAAATACTACTGGTAGTGGTAATATGACTGGTAATGCAGGAAATGGTTATGCAAGAATTACTAAGATATCTGGTGGAGAAGCTATTGCTAATATTAGTTTAGAAGACCAAATGGTTTTTAGAGCTAATGATTATAATCATTTTGAATATATTGCTTATTTGAAAAAAAATCATGCTAGTACAGGAACATTTGATTTAGAATTTTATGGTACTCCTGTTAGTGTTACTGGATATGAAAATATTGCTTTGGTTTCAGGAAATAGTTTTGATATTACTTTGACAACTCAATCTGGTGATGTTTTGATTTATACTGTATATATGGAAACTCAAAAAGCTCATTTTAATTCACTTGATTTTGATTATTTAAAATTGGATTTTAAACCATTTGTTTATGAGTATTCTGGAACTGTTCCATATAATGTAAAAAGTTTAGCTCCTTTTATTAAAAAAGATGCATCTACTACTTATGAAATAGTTGGGGATTTGGATTTGGAAGTTGGAGAAAACTTAATAACGATTCGTGTTTTTGATGAAAATTGTGATGATGCTGAATATAAAATAAAAGTTATTCGCGAAGAATATAAAGATAATGATGTGACAGAGGTTGAGGACTTTAATTATTCTGGAAATTATCAAACTTTTAAAGTACCAAGAACTGGATACTATGAGATAGAAGCTTGGGGTGCTGGTGGTGGTAATAATATTGTTTCTGGCACTAGAGTAACTTATTATGGTGGAAAAGGTGCTTATACAAAAGGTAGAATTTACTTAAAAAAGGATGAAGTTCTTTATATATATGTTGGTGGTAAAGGAACTAATGCAAAACCTTCGACAATTGTTCCTGGTGGCTATAATGGCGGAGGTCGTGGTGATTGGGATCATGGTGATGATGAAGCTGCTGGAGCAGGAGGAGGAGCTACTGACATTCGTTTAATTAGCGGTGATTGGGATAATTTCAATTCCTTGAAATCAAGAATTATGGTTGCTAGTGGTGGCGGTGGTGCTTCTGATGGCCTTAGTGGAGGCTATGGTGGTGCTTTAGCTGGACAGGATACTAAATATTCAAAAGGTGGAACTCAAACAACTGGGTATGCTTTTGGAAAAGGAATGGATGGAATTTATAAAGATTCTAATGTTGATGTTGGTGGCGCTGGTGGTGGCTACTATGGTGGTTATGCTAATTCAAGTGGTGCTGCTTCAGCTTATGGCACTGCTGGTGCAGGTGGATCTAGTTTCGTTTCTGGTTGCAGTGGTTGTGATGCTATAGATAAAAGTTCTGTAAGTACTAATATAGTTCATACAGGTCAAAGTATACATTATAGTGGCAAATCTTTTACAGACATTGTTATGCTAGCCGGAAATGTTTCAATGCCTAGTTTCCAAACTCCAGGAACAACTATGACTGGTAATGATAGTAATGGTCATGCTAGAATAACGTTAATTGAAGCTTTACCAGCTATTATTGATTTAGATGTTGAAGGAGCTAAAGTTGTTGAACCTGTTAGTGATAGCATACTTACATATCATGTTTTAATTCCTAATGATAATTTTTCGACAAATATAAAAGTAACAACAGATAAGGCTGTTACAATTATAGGTGATGGAGAAGTAACCTTAAAAGAAGGAGAAACTCATTATATTGTTTTGATGAATGAAGATGGCTCTCTTAGTGTTTATAATATTATTCCAACTATTGAAAAGCCTACTTTATCAGAAATTGCATTTAAAGAAGTTAAGTTTAACTATTCTCCAAATGTTATGTCTTATGATTTGAAGGTTCCAAATAATGTTAAAAAATTAACACCAGAAATTTTGAAAGAAGATAATATTACTTATACTGTTAATGGTTCTTTAAATTTAAGAGTAGGAGATAATAGTTTTACGATAGCAATTTCAGATGATAATGGGAATACTAATGAGTATGTATTTAATGTTTATCGTGAATATGCTAAAAGTAATGTAGATTTTGCTTATACTGGCCATACTGAAGAGTATATTGTTAATAAAACTGGATATTATAGATTAGAAGCTTGGGGTGCTGCTGGTGGAAAGAATACTTCTGATCTTGCTTCTGCTAATTATGCTGGTGGAAAAGGTGCTTATACAAAAGGAGATATTTATTTAGAAGAAGGAACTATTCTTTATATTAATGTAGGTGGTCGTGGAAGTGATGCTAAGGCTTCAACGATTGTTCCTGGTGGCTATAATGGTGGTGGTCGTGGAGATTATGATCATAGTGATGATGAGGCTGCTGCTGCAGGCGGAGGAGCTTCTGATATTCGTTTAGTAGGCGGAGATTGGGATAATTTTGACTCTTTAAAATCAAGAATTATGGTTGCGGCTGGTGGTGGTGGTTCTGCTTATGGCCTTGCTGGTGGATATGGTGGAACTTTGAGTGGTCAAAATACGAAATATTCAAAAGGTGGTACTCAAACAACTGGATATGCTTTTGGTAAAGGTATGGATGGTGTTTTTAAGAATTCTAATGTTGATGTTGGCGGCGGTGGTGGCGGATACTATGGTGGATTTGCTAATTCGAGTGGCGCTGCTTCAACTTATAATACTTCTGGAGCAGGTGGTTCTAGTTTCGTTTCAGGTTGTAGTGGTTGTAATGCTATAGATGAAAGTTCTGTAAGCACTAAGATAGTTCATACAGGGCAAAGTATTCATTATAGTGGTAAATCTTTTTCTAATATTATAATGAAAGCTGGAAATGAATCCATGCCTACTTATACTGATGCTAGTAAGAATATGACTGGAAACAGTGAAAATGGTTATGTTAAGATTCGATTTATAGGTTCTGTTGATACTGTTTTGACATCTCTTACTACTTCAAAAGGAGAAATATCTCCAAGTTTTGCTGAAGATGTTTATGAATATACAGTTAATTTAGATAATATTGATACTGATTTAGAAATTAAGGCTACTTCAAATAATGAAGATGCTTTGATTACAGGAATTGGTAAATTAACAATACCGATTGGTACAACTGAGCATAATATAACTTTAACTGATGATGCTGGTAATACTAAAATATATAAATTAACTTTTATAAGAGAAGCAAATAATTATAAATTCTTGGAGGGTATTTTAGTAAATGGTGTTCCTATAAAAGATTTTTCAAGTACTAAGTTTGTTTATGATGTTGAAGTTCCTTATTATTTAGATAAAGTAAGTATTGCAGGAATAAAACATAATGAAGGACAAACAGTAAGACAAGAAGGAACTTATGATTTTGATGTAGATAATTTATCTAAGGTTTTGTTTGTAATATCTGAGGATTCTACTGAGAATCAGACTTATACTGTAAATATTAACAGAAAAAAGACTAGTTTGTTGAAATCTCTTCAAACATCTCTTCCAGGAATAGATTTAGATTTTAAAGAAGATCAAACTGATTATGAATTGGTTATAAATAAAAATATTCTAGAGCTTGATTTTATAGCTATTCCTTATTATAAATCAGCAAAAATTGATATAGTTGGTAATTCATTTATTGAAGAGGGAGATATTATAAAAATAACTTCTCATGTTGATGGGGTAGATGATACTGTTTATAATATTAAAATTGTTCATACTGATGATGCAAGTTATAGTAAAAATTATAGTTGTACTGCTAAAACAGAGGAATTTGTTGCACCATATTCAGGATATTATAGCATTAAGTTATGGGGTGCTGCTGGTGGTAAAGGAATGACTGATGGTGTATATAAATATATTGGTGGAGAAGGATCTTATACTAAAGGAACAATTCTTTTAAGGCAAGGAGATACTTTATATGTCAATGTTGGTTGTAAAGGACAAGATTCTGCTACAATTGATAGATTTACTGGTGGTCGTGGTGGCTATAACGGTGGAGCTAATGGTGGAAACGATTCTAACCATGATTCATCACCAGAACCTGGTTCTGGTGGTGGTGGAGCTACTGATGTTCGTTTGATTGGTGGCGCTTGGAACGATGTTACTTCTTTACGAAGTAGGATTATGGTATCTGCTGGAGCAAGTGGTGGTAGTTATTATTATGTTGGTGTTCCAGGTGGAGGCTTGCAAGGTTATAAGCCATCTAATTCTAATTTAATTGCTACTCAAACTTCAGGATATGCTTTTGGTTATGGACAAATTGGTAATGATGCTACTGCTGGTTCAAGTGGAGCTGGTGGTGGTTACTATGGTGGTTATAATTTAAATGCTGGTAATTCTTCTTATATTTCAGGTGGATCTGGATCTTCATATATTTCAGGTCATGCTGGAAGTATTGGAGTTATGGAAGATGGTACTCCTAATGTTTCTACTTATACAACAATTGAAGATTCTTATAATTACTTAGGCAGATATTTTATCGATACTGTAATGATTGATGGAGCAGGATATTCTTGGACAACTAAAAAAGATAAGTTAGAGTTAATGCCAAATCCAAATGGTGAATATTTTGCTAGTGGGCATGGTAATAATGGTAATGGATATGCAAGTATTGATTTGTTGACAGTATTAAGTAGTAATAACTTTTTAGATAGTATAACTTTGAATGATGGAGATATTTCTGTTGATTTTCATCCAGGTACTTTAGAGTATGATGTTTATTTGTTAGAGGATGAGGCTACTTTAAAAGTTGATGCTGTTCCTAAAGACAGTATGGCTACTGTTTTAGGACTTGGTACACACAAGATACCTCCAAATGAATCTGTTTTACCTATTACAGTTACTTCAACTGATGGTAGTGTAAGGGTATATAATTTAAATATTTATAGAGAACCTTCTACTGATCCAACTCCTAATACAATTAAGATTAATAAAATGACACCATATATTTGTAGTATTGGTGATGAATATTGTAAGTATGCTTTTGATGCGGATACAACTGATTATGATATATTGGTTCCATTTGCAATTAGTAAAGTAGAAATAATTGCTTTATTAAGAACTGAATACCAAACTGTAATTTATCGTGCTTGGGATGGAGAAAACTTTGTAGAAATCGAGGATGGTAAAGTTGATTTAGCTTCTGGACTTAATAAGTTCCAAGTCGAAGTTATTAGTGAAGATGGGGTTTCTAATGTTATTTATAATTATGATATTACTAGGGATCCAAGAGGAAATACTAATGTTTTAGATATAAAGATTGTTGATCCAGAGATGGAGTTGACTTTCGCACCATTAATTTATGAGTATTCTATTAATTTAGAAAGTCAATATTCAATGGTTGACTTTCAAGTAACGCCTGAACTACCTGAGGCAACAGTTACTATTAATGGTAATAAGAATTTAGGACTTGGAATGAATGATGCTTATGTTGTTATTACTGCTCCGAATGGTGAGACAAAAACATATATTTTCCATATTTATAAACAACAAGATACTAATGTATTCTTGAGTAGTTTAGAAGTTAAAAATGGAACAACTTCTTATACTTTGAAACCTGTTTTTGATAGACTTGTAAATGATTATACAATTGAAATTCCTAGTAGTGTAAATGATGTAGATATTATTGCTCTTGCAGAAAGTAGTTCAGCAAATGTAGAAATTGTAAAACCTAGTATACTTTTAAGTGGTGTTAATCAAGTTAAGATAAATGTTACAAATGGGGAAAATGATATTAATACTTATAATTTGAATATTATTAAACAAAAAGATGGAAATCCTAATTTGGCTAATATTGAGGTAAATGGTTATGCTTTGGAAGAAGAGTTTAATAGGGATGTTACAGAGTATCATGTTACTGTTCCAAAGAGTGTAAATAAACTTGATATTAAAGTTACTCCTGAGGTAGAAACTACTACTTATACGATACGTGGAAATAATAATTTAATTGCTAATGTTAATCAGATTACAATTACTAGTATTGCTCAAAATAAAGCTAAGAAAGTTTATTATTTATATGTTACAAAGGATATTTCAAATAATAATGATTTAAGTGATATTATTTTAAGTGCTGGAGAACTTAATCCAAAATTTGATAAGGATACAACTGAATATGAGGTGACTGTTCCTCATGATACTAGTAAAATTAATGTTGAAGGTATTTTGGCTGATGCTAATGCTTATATAACTGGAAATGGTGAATATGCTTTAGTAACAGGTGAGAATACTATAACTTTGAAGGTTACTAGTGAACTTGGTGAGGAAAAAACTTATACTCTTAAAGTTACTAAAGGTCAAAGTGATGATAATTCTTTAAAAGAAGTTAAGAATGATCAAAATAGTGTTGTTACGAAAGTTTCAGATACACAGTATGTTTTGGATGTTCAGTATGATGTTAAGAGAATTGCAATTGAAGGTATTCCAAATGATCCGAAGGCTAAAGTTTTAGGAAATGGGTCATATGATTTGAAAACAGGAGAAAATCCAATTAGTCTTACTGTTACTAGTGAGTCTGGGATTGTTCAATATTATGAAGTTTTAGTTGTTCGCGATTTATCTCATAATGATGATTTGGCATATTTGTTTGCTTTAGAAGGTTCTTTGAATCCTACTTTTAAAGATACAACGATCTTCTATGATGTTTATGTAGATAATAGTGTAACAAAACTTACTTTAGAGGCTATTCCGGAGGATGAAAATGCAACATATGAAATAGTGGGAAATGAAAATTTTGTTGTAGGTAACAATAAGGTGGTAGTGGTAGTAACTGCTCCAAGTGGTGATAAGAAAAATTATACATTAAATGTTATAAGACAAGAACCAACAACTGATGAGTTATTGCTTAGTGATTTGGAAGTTTTAGAAGGGGAGCTTGTTCCAGAATTTTCTAGTTATGATTATATTTATAATGTAACTGTTCCATATTATGTATCTAAGGTATCTATTAAGGGAACAGCGGTAAATGAAAATCATAATGTTGTTGGTAATGGTAGTTATGATTTAAGAGTTGGTAAAAATTCAATTGGTGTTGGAGTAGTTAATGAAGAAGGTCTTAGAAAAGATTATCAAGTAATAATTACACGTGAAAAGAGTCCAGATGCTACTTTGGCAAGTTTGGTAATCAAAGGTCATACATTGAGTCCAAAGTTTAATAAAGATATTAAGGAATATACTATTAATACTAGTGGTAGTTCTTTAGAGTTTACAACAATTAAACCAACTGAGGATGAAGCTGTTTATGTAGTAGAAGGTAATAAAGATTTTGTAACTGGTGCTAATACAGTAACAATTACAGTAACTGCTCCGAATGGCAAAGATAAAGAAGTATATACTTTAACTGTTAATAGAAGTCCTAGTAAAAATAATAACTTGGCAAGTTTGGAAGTTGTTGGTCAGGAGTTAATTCCAGCATTCCATAAGGCTATAACTTTCTACACTGTGGATGTTGGTAATGATGTTAATAGTGTAATAATAAATGCTACTCCTGAAGATTCATCTGCTGTGGTTTCTGGTATAGGTTTACATCCAGTGGCTACTGGGGTAAATGAAGTGTTAATTGAAGTTACTAGTGAAGCGGGTACTAAAAAGGTATACACAGTTTTGATTACAAAGAATGGTAGTGATAATAATTATTTAGCTTCATTGTTGGTTAGTGAAGGAGAACTTACTCCGGAATTTGACAAGGAAACAACTGAGTATGAGGTAACAGTTCCTTATGAAATTGATAATATAACAGTTGCAGGTGCTGCAGAGATTCGTGGTTCAACTGTTAGTGGTTTTGATAATTATACGTTAGATGTTGGATCAAATAAAATAAAAATTGATGTAACTAGTGAACTTGGAACAGTAAGATCTTATTACATAAATGTAGTAAGGGAAAGTTTGATTAGTGCTAAGTTAAAAAGTTTGGAAGTTACAGGATATGAGTTAGATCAAGAATTTGATTCAGATTTTATGGAATATTATATTGATGTTCCAAATGAGGTATTTAATGTTGATATTACTGCACTTCCAATTGATGAAAATGCTAATGTTGAAATTAATGGAAATGAGAATTTCCATATTGGAATGAATGAAGTTGAAATAGTTGTTACTAGTGGTGATGGTACTCTTACTGAAACATATACTTTGTATGTAAATCGTCAGTTATCTACTAATAATAAATTATTGTATTTAACAGTTGATCCAGGAACGCTTAGTCCGGCTTTCTCTCCAGATGAAATGGTTTATAATGTTGAGGTTGCTAATGATGTTACTGAAATAACAGTTGATGCTGATGTTAGTGATACAACTGCTAAGATTATTTCAGGACTTGGAAAACATAAGTTAAATATTGGTCAAAATAAGATATTTGTTAAAACAAGATCAATGACTGGTGTTGAGAGAACTTATACTATTAATGTTAATCGTATTGCTTCAGGTAATAATAGCCTTAGTAATTTACGAGTATTAAATGGAATAGAAGTTCTTCCTTTTAATGAAACTTTTGATAAAGATACTTTAAAATATACTCTTGAGGTTCCTTCTAGTATTAAGTTTGTTACTATTGATGCAACTGCATTTGATGCTAATGCAACAATAACTGGTCTTGGAACAAAGGAATTAACAGATGATGTAAATAGTTATGATGTTGTAGTAACAAGTGAAGATGGTAATCCAAAGACTTATACAGTTGTTATAACTAGGGTTAAGAGTTCTAATAATGATGTAATAAGTATTGTTCCTAGTGTTGGAGAGTTATCTCCAGAATTTGATCCAGATACTTTAGAATATTCTATGAAGGTTTCTGATACAGATTTGTTCTTAAAATTTGATGTAGAGGTTGCTGATAGTACTGCAGTTGTAACAGGTAATGAACAGAAAGCTATTCCTAATGATAATTTTGTAAGAACGATTGTGGTAAAAGCTGAAAATGGTAATGAAAAGACATATACGATAAATGTTACTAGAGAGACAACATCTGATGCTAGATTAGAAAGTTTGAAGATTTTAGGATATGATTTTGCTTTTGATCCAGATACTTTTGTTTATAATATTCAGGTGTCTAGAAGTAAGGATAAACTTTTGGAAAGTGAAATAACTGCAATAGCTAAGGATCCTGAGTCTACAGTTAATTTGCTTGGTGATTTGGATTTATCTTTAGATATTATTAATATTTATACAATTGAGGTTATTGCTAAGGATGGTTATACAACTCAAGAATATAAGCTTAATATTACTAGAGATAGTACTACTTATACTTTGATTAATCCTATTTATACAATTAATCGTGATGATAATTATATTGTTGGAATGGAACCAAATTATAAGTTAGATGATTTTATTACAACTTTTGATAATGATTTAACTATGGTACATTTCTATGATAAAGAAAATAATTTGATTAGTGATTTAACAGCTTTGACTAGTAGTTATATGAAAGTACGTTTGGAAAAAGATGATATTGTTTATGATGAATTAGAAGTTATTGTTTTAGGTGATGTCAATGGTGATGGTAAAATTAATGTTGGTGATAAAGCAATGATTAATAATCATATATTGATGATTTCACTTTTAAGTGATTACCCATTTATAGCTGCTAATATAAATGGTGATGGAGCGGTCAATGTTGGTGATAAAGCAATATTGAATAATTATATTTTAATGATAATCTCATCTGTAAATTAGAGGTACTAATGTATCTCTTTTTTTTGGTATTTTTGTAATTATGATTTTTATTATTACTTTTAAATAATAATTTGTCGAAATTTGCAAAAAAAAGTAGTAAATATGTTTATGACATGTTATAATCATTATAAGAATAGATGATTTGGAAGTGTTTTATGAAGTACAGTTTTAAAATAAGAAATATTTTTGTTTTGTTGCTTATCGCTATTTTTATGTTTGTTCCATTTTTTGATGTAAATGCAGCTTCTCCTTATGATATATCTGTTGAATTATATGAATTTGATGGATTAGATACTGCTGATTTTTTGATGTCATATCAAGATGGCGATGCTGTAAAAATTAGTGATGGTGCTGCTATTAACCCTGGTAGTTATGTAGCTGCGGGTGTTAAGTATAAAGTAGGGGATCCGGCTGATGCTATGATAATACAAATTGGTATGTATTATGATCCTAATGCTTTAGAGTTAGTGAAAGATGAAGATCTTATTATGTTAGAGTTTGATAACAGAGCAGAGAAGAATGGTGGAGTATTCCCAGGAACTGGTAGTGCTGCTACTCGTGTTCGTTGGACAATTTCTGATGCTAATGAGATGCCACTTTTTAAAGATGGGAAAAATTTAATTAATGTAACTTTGGGGGATGAAAGTGCATCTAGGTCACTTTTAACTAATCCTGGAGGAGTTATGTTCTTTTATTTCTTTAAAGTAAAAGATGATGCAACTCCACAGTCTAAGATTGAATTTACTTTTGATGATGAAAGAAATTCTAAGACTGATCAAGATGGTAATGCTTCTAGTATGACTAGTACTCCAGTTTCATATGAAGTATATGGTGAGGTTTCAAGTGATAATACTCTTGCAAGTTTGACTGTTAAAAATGGGGAAACATCTTATATTTTAAATCCTACTTTTGTTGCTGGCAGTACAACTACAAATTATAATACTGTTGTTCCTAATGCAATATCTAGTATTGATTTACAAGCTGTTGGTCATGATTCTGGTGCTTCTATTTTACCTGGTGAACTTGGAAATAAAAATTTGGTAGTTGGAGATAATAGTTTTTCTATTACTGTAACTGCTGCAGATGGGTCGGCAGAAATTTATACAATTGTTATTAAGAGATTGTCAAATGTTGCTTCTCTTTCTGCTCTTTCTTTATCAGGTATTACATTGACTCCAAATTTTTCTGATAGTTCTTATAAATATACTGCTACTGTTCCATATAGAACTACTAGTACTTTGGTAAGCGCAACTGCTGTTTCACCTGGGACGATAAGAGAGGGAACAGGAAATTTTAATTTTGCAACAGCTGGTTTGCATAAAAAAAGTGTTATTGTAGATGCAGAAGATTGTAATGTTTTATATAAAGATGTTCCGGGAAATGTTTGTAGTTCAAATACTTATGAACTTGAAATAACAAGATCAAATCCAAGTACAGATACAACTTTATCGGATTTAAAAGTAAATAATGTAACAGTTAATGGTTTTACGAGTGGTACTGATACTTATACTTTAGCTCCAGTTGTTAATAGTGTAACTTCTTTAAACGTTACTGCTACTCCTAGTTTTCAATATGCTACATATGTAGTTAATGGTAATAATAATTTAAAAGTTGGAGATAATGCAATTACTGTAGTGGTAACAGCAGAAGATGGTGTATCTAAGGGTACATATACTTTAAATGTTTACAGACAATCAAATGATACAACTTTATCAGCACTTAATGTAACAAGTGATCCACAAGGTGTATTGAGTCCTAATTTCTCAAGTGGTACTAGAACTTATACATATACTTATGATGAGAAGGTAACGAAAATAGATATTAATGGTACGACAACAAATGCTAATGTAAAGAGTGTTACTGGTTTTAAGGAATATACAATTGGTGTTGATACAAATGCTGTTATTACAGTAACAGCTGAGGATGGTACAACTAATTCTTATACAATTAATTTTGAAAGAAAGAAATCTTCAGATACAAGTTTAGGAAGTTTGAGTGTTGAAAATAGTGGAACTGTTTATACACTTAATCCAAGTTTTAGTCCTACTGAAGATAGTTATACAGTTAGTGTTCCAAATAATATAGATAGTGTTGAGATAAAAGCAACAGCTGGTAGTGCGAATGCTAAAGGTGTTACTGGAACTGGAAATAAAACACTTGATTTTGGAAATAATGATTTTGAATTAGTAGTAACAGCTGAGGATAATAAGACAAAAACTTATAATATTAGAGTTGTAAGAGAGCTTAATACTGATGCAACTTTAACTGGTATTGATGTAAATGGTACTGCTATTGCAGGTTTTACAAGTGGAACTGATACATATACATTGGATCCAGTTTCAGGAAGTATAACTTCTTTAAATATTACAGCTCATACTAGTTATCCACATGCTACTTATACTGTAACAGGAAATAGTAATTTGAAGTTTGGAAATAATTCTATATTAGTTGAGGTTACTGCTCAAGATGGAACAACTAAAGAAACATATACTTTAAATGTCTATAGACAATCAAATGATACAACTTTGTCAGAACTTAATGTAACAAGTGATCCGCAAGGTGTATTGAGTCCTAATTTCTCAAGTGGTACTAGAACTTATACATATACTTATGATGAGAAGGTAACGAAAATAGATATTAATGGTACGACAACAAATGCTAATGTAAAGAGTGTTACTGGTTTTAAGGAATATACAATTGGTGTTGATACAAATGCTGTTATTACAGTAACAGCTGAGGATGGTACAACTAATTCTTATACAATTAATTTTGAAAGAAAGAAATCTTCAGATACAAGTTTAGGAAGTTTGAGTGTTGAAAATAGTGGAACTGTTTATACACTTAATCCAAGTTTTAGTCCTACTGAAGATAGTTATACAGTTAGTGTTCCAAATAATATAGATAGTGTTGAGATAAAAGCAACAGCTGGTAGTGCGAATGCTAAAGGTGTTACTGGAACTGGAAATAAAACACTTGATTTTGGAAATAATGATTTTGAATTAGTAGTAACAGCTGAGGATAATAAGACAAAAACTTATAATATTAGAGTTGTAAGAGAGCTTAATACTGATGCAACTTTAACTGGTATTGATGTAAATGGTACTGCTATTGCAGGTTTTACAAGTGGAACTGATACATATACATTGGATCCAGTTTCAGGAAGTATAACTTCTTTAAATATTACAGCTCATACTAGTTATCCACATGCTACTTATACTGTAACAGGAAATAGTAATTTGAAGTTTGGAAATAATTCTATATTAGTTGAGGTTACTGCTCAAGATGGAACAACTAAAGAAACATATACTTTAAATGTTTATAGAAAATCAAATAATACTACTTTATCAGAACTTATTGTTACTAGTGATCCACAAGGTGTTTTGACTCCGACTTTTAGTGGTAATAAAAAGAGTTATCGTTATATTTATGATGAAAGTGTTGAGAAAATAAATGTTAATGCCACTGCAGCTGATTCTAAGGTAATTAGAATTGAAGGAATAGGAGAGTATACAGTAGGAGTTGATACAGTTGCAACAATTAAAGTAGTGGCTGAAGATGAAAGTGAAGATACTTATACTGTAACATTTGAAAGGGAAACTTCTTCTGATGTTACTTTAGCAAGTTTAAGTGTTGAAAATGGTGATAATGTTTATACGCTTGATCCAAGGTTTAGTCCTAATGTTGATACATATACAGTAAGCGTTCCAAATGATATTGATCAGGTAGAGATTAAGGCTACTGCTAGTAGTGAAAATGTTAAAAGTGTTACTGGAATTGGAAATAAATCTCTTGCATTTGGAAATAATGAGGTGAAGATTGTAGTTACAGCTGAAGATGATTCTACGAAAACATATACTGTTAATATTAAAAGAGAATTGAGTTCAGATGCTGATTTATTGGATATTAAAGTTGGTGGAGTATCAGTTACTGATTTTAATAAGGATACAATAACTTATACATTGGATCCTGTTGGTAGTGCTATTTCAAGTTTAGCTATTACTTATACTAAGAGTCATGATGAGGCTGATGTTGTTGTAAGTGGTGCTGATTTCTTAGTAGAAGGTTTAGAAAACAACATAACTCTTACAGTAACTTCTCAAGATGGTTCAGTTACTAAAGTTTATACTTTAAAAGTTCGTCGTTTGTTAAGTGATGCAAATTTAGCTACTTTGGAAGTAACTAGTGATCCGCAAGGTGTTTTAACTCCTGAGTTTAATCCTAATACAAATAGTTATGTATATAAATATGATCGAACTGTAACAACGATTCATGTAGCTGCTACTTCAAATGATGCAATAGGAATAACTGGAACTGGTGATTATACAATTGGAACTGATTCACAAGCTACAATTACGATAACTCCAGAAGATGGTAATCTTAAAACTTATGTTATTGATTTTGAACAGGTATTGGATGATGATGGTACATTATCAGCTCTTACAGTTTCTAAAGATGGATCAGATTATACTCTTTCTCCAGTGTTTGCTCCTGATCATAAAGAATATGAGGTTCATGTTACAAGTGATGTTACTAGTGTTAATATAAGTGCAGTTGCTAATAGTCCTTATGCAAGTAGTGTAATTGAGGGTGTTGGAGATGTGACTTTAGAATATGGTTCAAATGAATTTGAAATAAAAGTTACTGCTGAGAATAATGAAAAAACTATTTATAAGTTAACAATTATAAGAGCAATGAATAGTAATTCTGGATTGGCAAGTTTGGAAGTAGATGGAGTTTTGGTTCCAGGATTTGTAACTTCTAAAACTAGTTATACTTTAGATGCTGTTTCTAATATAAAAGATTCAATTGTAATTAGTGCTACGGGTGAGGAGAACACGACTGTAACTGGAACTGGTACTAAAACATTACAAGTTGGTGATAATAGATTTGAGGTTGTTGTAACAGCACAAGATAATGTTACAAAGACGACTTATGTAATTAATATTCGTAGAAAATCTGATAATAATTATTTAGGAAACCTTGAAATAAGTGAAGGAACATTGACTCCGACATTTAATAAAGAAACAGAAAATTATACCGCAACTGTGGCATCTGGTATTACATCTGTTATAGTTACTGCTAGTAAAGAAGATCAAGCTTCAAAACTAGAGATTGGTAAAGATTTGACTAGCTTAACAGAAACAGATACATATACTTATAGTGATTTAAAAGCTGGGGCAAATGAGTTGAAGATTAAAGTAACTAGTGAAAATGGTACAGAAAAGGTTTATACTTTAGTTATTACGAGAGAGCAAGATCCGACTGATCAGAAAATTACTTCTTCAGTATATAATGTAACTACTGATAATATTTTAGGTGTTAAATCTCTGACTTCAATTGATGACTTTAAAGATAATATTGATAATGAAAATGCATATTTGGTTATCTATGATAGTACAGATACTACAGTAGTTACTGATTCAAATATAGGAACTGGAATGATTGTAAAATTAATTATCAATGGTGAAATTAAAGATCAAAAAGTTATTATTGTTTTAGGTGATACAACTGGTGATGGAGAAATTGATTTATTAGACGCTGTTAAAATAACTAATGATTTTATTGGTAAATCATCTTTGACTGGGGCATATAGAATTGCTGGAAATGTAATTGACGATGATGCTATTGATTTGTTAGATGCTGTTAAAGTAACTAATCATTTTATTGGTAAGGCTTTAATAGATTAATGGAGGTTTATATGAAAAAGAAATGTAAAAATTTGGTTGGAATACTATTAATGATTTGTCTTTCATTTTTAGTGTTCCAGCTGCCTCAAGCTAAGGCAGCAAATGCTGGATCTGCTACAGTTGGATTTACTGCTAATAAGACTAATGTTCAAGTGGGAGATAATGTTGTTTTCACTATGAAGATTTCAAACATTTCAACCACTGATACAGATGGTGTTGCTTCTATTGGAGGAAATATAGTATTTGATACTGATTATTTGGATTTTGTATCTCAGACTAGTGCTACAAATGGTATTAATTTTTCTTATATGGAATCAACTAAAAAGTTTGCTTGGGTTTATTCTGGAACTGGAATAAAGACAAATACAAATTTGATGAATTTTACTTTTAAGACAAAGAAGATTGGAACTACTGCAGTAACAATTAATAATTTATTGGTATCTGATACAATCCCTAATAAGTTAACTGGAACTGTAAGTGAAGGTAGAATAACAATTGGTGAAAGAAAATCGAATAATGCTTTTTTAACTAGTTTGAGTGTAGTTGATAGGACAATTACTCCAGCGTTTAATAAAAATACTACTAGTTATAGTTTGACTGTTCCAAATGATGTTTCTTCTATTACAGTAAATGCTACGAAGGAAGATACAAAGGCTACTATTACAGGAACTGGTAATGTAAATTTGAATGTTGGTGTTAATAATGTTAATGTTGTAGTAACAGCTGAGGATGGCTCAAAGAAAACTTATACAATTAAAGTTACGAGACAAGCAACAGAAGTCCCTAAATCAAGTGATAATACGTTAAGTGGTTTGAATGTAAATGGTTATTCATTGTCACCAGCTTTTAATAAGGATGTTACTAATTATACTTTAAAGGTTCCAAATGCTGCTACTGAGGTAATTGTAAATGCTATAAAGAATGATAGTAAGGCTACAGTGGCTATTACTGGAGCAGATAACTTGAAGGTTGGAGAGAATACAGTAAGTGTAGTAGTAACAGCTGAAGATGGTTCAAAGAAAACTTATACAATTAAAGTTACTAGAGAGGAAAAAACAGAAACTCCAGTTCTTAGTGGAGATGCTACTTTGAAATCACTTAGTATTTCTGGACAAACTTTGAAACCAGGATTTAATAAAAATACAAATGTTTATTCAATTTCTGTTGGAGAGAAGGTAACATCTCTTGATGTAAAAGCTATTCCAACTGATAGTAAGTCAAAAGTTACAATAACAGGTAATAAGTCTTTAGAATATGGAATAAATCAAGTAAGTGTTTTAGTAGAAGCAGAAAATGGTACTAAAAATATATATATTATTAATGTTACAAGAGAGGCTCCAAAGACAAATACTGATCCTGTAGTAAAAAAATCTGGTGATAATTATCTTAAATCTTTAAATATAAAGGGTGTAGAGTTAAATCCAGCTTTTAATAAAGATTTAAGTAATTATAATATTAAAATTCCATATGAAGTGGATTTATTAGATATTGATTATGCTGCTTCTTCTTCAAAAGCTAAAGTTGAAGTAGTAGGGAATGGTAATTTTAAGGTTGGAGAAGTTTCTACAGTTCAAGTTAAAGTTACTGCTGAAGATGGTAGTGTTCGTATTTATACTTTGAATGTAAATAAGGATGCGGTAGCAAGTAATAATCTTTTAAAATCTTTGACTATTAAAGATCATAATATTAGTCCCAGTTTTGATAAGGATATTGATACTTATAATATTAAAGTTGATAGTAATGTAGATAGTATAGATATTGTAGCTACTCCAGAAAATGAGAAGGCTAAAGTTGAAATTACTGGTAATAATAATTTAAAAAATGGTAATAATGCTGTTTTAATAAAGGTAACAGATGAAAATGGTTTTACTCGTATTTATCAATTAAATGTAGAAAAGAAAAGTGGTACGATTTTTGGTATGACAGTTGGTGAGTTTATAGCTGCTTCTGTAATTGGGGCTGGTACTGTTGGTTTAGTGGCTACAAGTGCTGTTCTTCTTCATAGAAGAAAGCTTCCAATTGTTCCACAAGGAACACAGCAAGCGGCAACTCCTATGTTTGAATTTAAACCTGAGTTTAATTTTGGATCTAAAAATGGTACTGATGATGATATTGTTTATCCAAATGCAGTTTTGAATCAAGATGTTAAGCCTATAGCTAAACAAGAGGAACCTCCAAAAATTATTGGTGAAGTTAAGGCTGAACTTCCTTATGATCCTTATGATGATGTTGTGACAAAGGATGAGTTGATTGATGCTATTAAAGAAGGTATTGATACAAATAATCCTGAAAAGTTAAAAATGTTATTGAAACAGGAAGAATTGAATAAATTAAAAGATAAAGTTAAAACTAAGGACAGATCAAGCATTTATAGTGATGATGATTAGTTATTAAATAAAGAGAAGATTTTTCTTCTTTTTTTTGTTTGTAATTGTTTTTTGATAGTTTAACTTTTAGTTGCGAAATTATTTTGTTTGTGTTATAGTATAGCTTACTTATTGAGGGGGTATTGTAATGAGTACTAAGTTTTTAAAGAATGTAAAGTGTAATTGTGAAGCTTGTAATGGTACTGGAATAAAATATGATTCTTTTAGTGATGTTGCTATTCTTTGTATGGAATGTCTTGGTTCTGGGTATAAATTAGAACCTTTGATTCTTGAAGATGATAATCGTTACTATAAAAATGATCATTTTGTTTTGGTTGAAAAGGAGTTATTTTTTTCTAAAAATGTTGTTCCTAGTGTTAAGTTTGTTACTCTTGCTAATCCATATCAAAGTGATGAATCTTGTGCGGAGATGGTTTCTTATGAGGACTTTTTAGCAGGAGATTTACCAAAATTATCTACTTTGGATGGTTGTCCTTTGGATTATTTAGATTATTATGGATGTTCTTATTGTGATGATTTATGTCCTCATAATTGTCAAAAAAATGGTATTTATAATTATGTTGATGAGTGTCCTTTTAGAATTTTAACTGATGATTGTTGGTATTCTATTAATAATTCTGTTATAAGTACGATAAGAAAAAGAGTATAAATATAATGATTAAAAAAGTAGTATATTGATTTTTAATAAACTACTTTTTTGTTTGGTGAACTTTGATGGTTGTTTTTAATTATAAATTTTGTATATTTTTATTGAAATTTATGTTGGGATTATTAAGTTTTTCGTTAATAATATTTTAATACAACTTTTTTAAATTTCTTAAAAAACTTTGTTTTTGTGATAAAATAATATTTAGGAGTTGATACTATGAATAATTTTTATATTGATCTTGGTTCATCAACAATAAAAGTTTATTGTTATAAAGATGAGTTGAAACTTATAGAAGAACATTCTATTTATTTTAAAAATAATTTTGATCCTTTTAAGGGAATTAGTGAAAGTAATTTAAAAGAATTATGTGATTATTTTGAAAAAATTAAATTGAAGTATGATTTGAAGTATTATAATACCCATATTTTTGTTACTGGAATATTTAGAGATTTGGTACAGGAAAGAAAACAAGATTTGGTTAAGTTATTTCAAACTTTTCTAACTAATTAGGATTTAATACTATTAGAGTAGCAATATCTAATAATATTTTAACAAATAATAGAAAAGTAGCAACTTTGCTACTTATTTTAAATAATATTTTTTCCATGTTGACTTCTTAAATACATTTTTCCTTATTCAATTTTTGATTTATCTTTTTCTTGATAGCAAGATAATGGGAACCAATTAAGATCTTCTATAACTTGATCAAAGAACTTTTTATTTTCTTCATCTGTTCCTTTTTTTGTGAATAGCCAATCGTTATTATAAGTTATTCTAATTATTGAATTAACATATTCCATTCGTATTTTTAATGTTTCAATTATCCTTACAACATCATCAGAAGTAATTTGCATTTTGTCAAGTTCGTCATTTAAATGATATCTAATTATAATATCATATTTTTCAAGTAGTTCTTCCATTTCAGGATTCTTCTCTTCCTCTTTTGGCACAGGCCATGTTGTTGGATAATGCCCTATGTAATCAATTAGTTTGCAAAGTTGAATAGCAGCAGCATTTGTTTTTTTAAACATTAAACTTAATTGTTAATATTTAAGTTCCATATTATGTTTCATAAAGTTATAAATTTCATCTTTAGTCATTGCTAGAGAAGTTAACTTTTTATATAATTCTGAATTTTTATAATGATTTTCAAAATATTCATCAGCCTCTTCTTTAGAAATAAAATTTAATTGGCCTAATTCGGTTTTTGTTTTAAAATAGTCTGGATAAAATAATAATATTTCATCATAATCTAGAATAATATTTCTATATTTTTTATAATTTTCATATCTTTTTGTAATTTCGCTTGTCATTTTTATAAACCTCCCTTGTATTACATTTTAGCATAATTGTCTTTCAAAGTCAGCAGTTCTATTACAACTTTTATTATTTTGAATAATTTGTTTAAAGACGATTTTTCTAATAGTTCTGATAGTTTTATCTTATTAGATAAATTTTTGATAAATATGTCATTAGAATAGTTAAATATTGAAAATGTCTATCTTTAATGATTATTTTATTAGGTTCAATATAAGTTAAGTTTGATTTACTAATATTATGAATATTACCATTAATAAAAATAGGTTTGGTATTACAATAATTACATATAAGTTCTATTTTTTTTCTTTAATTTACTTTCAATTTCTAATTCCTTTGCTGTAATATTAATCATTTAAAGTCCATCCTTTTACTTAAGCATTAAAAAAGTACCAACTTCTAACTAGAAATTGATACTTATATATTGAAGTCTAAACTCATAAGAGTTAGGACAGATTTTCCAATGGAGGGGCTAACCGGATTTGAACCGGTGCTCAAGGTTTTGCAGACCCATGCCTTACCACTTGGCTATAGCCCCAAAAAAATGTTTATTACATTAAATAATGTTACACTATTGATGGTGTTTTGTCAACGAATGGGTTTTAATTTATGATATTTTATGTTATTTTTTATTATTTTATGACTATATTTTTATTTTAAATTATAAGAAAACTAATAATAAATTTGTTTCTATTATTAGTTTTCTTTTTTTGTTTTAATCACCCATAAGAAGTCTAATTTTTCCTGTTTCATAATATCTAGTATTTGCTATTGGGGTTTGTTCTTTTATTATTTTTCCTTCTCCAACATATTCAATTTCAAAGTTTGTTAATAGTTTTTTTGCTTCTTTTTTTGTCATGCCAATGACATTTGGGACATCGTAGTATTTTTTATCATACCATTCATAATCTTTTTCTTTTTGATTATCTTGTTTTGGGATATCCATTATTGTAATAATATCTTGTAAAATTCTTCTTACGAATGGAGTAGTGGTGTAGCTTGATAAAAGTGCTGTTTTTTTAGGATTATCGATTGCTAGATAAACTACTACTTTAGGATCATTTGCTGGTAATACTGCCATAAAACTCATGATGTAGTTGTTTTCTAAATATCTTCCATTTTCTACTTTTTGGGCTGTTCCAGTTTTTCCTCCAACACGATAACCATCTATGTATGTTTTTTTTCCTCCGCCATTTGAAACAACACTTTCTAGAGCCATTCTTAAGATGTTTGAGGTATTTTTGGTAATTGTTTTTTTGACAAGATTTTTTTCATTGCTGAGAATTATATTATTGGTTTTTGTATCAACGATGTTTTTTAAAATATATGGTTCATATAAATATCCACCATTTACGATTGATGAGACTGCTGTTACTTGTTGAATAGGGGTAACTGATACTCCCTGACCGAAAGCAGTTGTTGCTAGTTCTAGATCTTTTACTTTATCTAGTGGGAATAGAATACCTACTGATTCACCATTTAAATCTATTCCAGTTTTTTTACCAAATCCAAACAAATCTAAATATGAGAATAGTTTTTCTTTTCCAAGTCTAAATCCCATTTCTACAAAGCCGGGGTTACAGGAGTTTTCAAATACTTGGAGGAAAGTTTGGGAACCATGTCCTCCTGGTTTCCAACATCTTATTTTAGCTCCACTTACTGTTACTGATCCTGAATCATAGAAGGGGTCTTTTTCTAAGTTTACGACGCCTTCTTCAACTGCAGCGGCGGTGGTTATGATTTTAAATGTTGATCCAGGTTCATAAGTCATCCAAATTGGAAGGTTTCTATTTAAGGTTTCTACACTATATTTTTGGTAATTATTTGGATTAAAGTTTGGTCTTGATGACATGGCTAATATTTCTCCAGTATTAGGATCCATTGCTAATGCTAGGGCATGATCTGGTGAAAACATTTTTACTATGTTATTTAGTTCTCGTTCGATTGATTGTTGGATTTCGATATCGATTGTTAATTGAACATCCATTCCGCTTGTTGAATCTTCATATATTTCATTTAAATCTAGACGATTTCCTTTAGCATCACTGTAATATCTTATAGAACCATCTTCTCCAGTTAAATAGTCATTGTATTGTAGTTCTATTCCTGATAAACCTTGATTATCGATTCCTACATAACCTAGAACGTGGGATAGTAATTCTTCATTTGGGTAGTATCTTTGTGATTCTTTTACTAAGTAAACGCCTTCTAGATGGTAGGAGTTAATTTTGTCTGCGACATCACTTGATAATCTTCTTCCTTCTGGATGAATTCTTTCAATACTGGTTATTTTTTTAACATGTTTTAACATATCTTTATAGTCTGTATTTAAACATTGGGCAAGAATCTTTGCAGTATTTTCTTTATCTTTTATTTGATTGGGAATAACGATTAGGGTAGTGGTAGTGATTGAATCTGCTAATACGATGCCATTTCTATCTAGAATTTTTCCTCTTTCTGCGGTTATTGGTAGTTCTCTTGACCATAGATCATCTGATAATAATGATAGTTTTTTGTAAGATATAGTTTGAATATAGATGATTTTTATTAATACTATTAAAAAACAAAGGCTTAAAATATAAAATATTAGTTTAATTCTTTCATTATTCTTTTTTAAAAACATGGTAATCACCTGATAAAGTTTATGATTTATTTTATGAAAAATAACAATAGGGGGTAAGGTTTGTTGTTTAGTTTTGTTTATTTATTAAAATATATTGTTTTTCTTATGGATTTTAAGTTATAATTATAATTGGAGGGATGAATATGAAAGATGCTACTATGCCAGAACCTAAAAAGAATATGACAAAAAGAATTATCATTATAATTGTAGATATTTTAGTATTATTATTAGTTGCTTATTTTATTTTGGGTTATGTTAATTTTAGTAGAATAAGTAAAGATGAAGAACCATACATGATGGAGAAGAAAGAACCATATCAACATGGAAATAGTTATGTTACAGTTTATGATGGTAAGATCTATAAAATTGTAAAGCAAGAAGAAGTAGGGGAAAAAGTATTGTTACAGTTAAAGCTTTGGTTTATGAAAGATGTTTCTGAATAATTAAATGAGACTTAAGGATAGATTTTTGCTTTTTATTAAGGGAATTATTATTGGTATTGCTAATATTATTCCTGGAGTCAGTGGTGGTACTCTTGCTGTTTCTCTTGGAATTTACGAATTATTATTAGATGCTATTGGTAATTTTTTTAGAAATATTAAAGAAAATTTTTTAGCGTTGTTACCTATTATTTTAGGTGCTGTAGTGGGAATTTTGTCTGGTAGTAACTTAGTTACTTATGCTTTGAAGAATTTTCAAGCTCAGACTATATTTTTATTTGTAGGATTAATAATTGGTGGTATTTCTCTTATTACTAAAAAGGTAAAAGGTAATTTTAATGTTTGGAATATTATAATATTTTTAATAACTTTTGCAATTGTTGTAGCTTTTAATTTTATGGCAACAGATAATGTTGTAAGTTTTTCTAATCTAAAAGTATTTGATTATATTAAATTATTTTTTGCTGGTGCTTTTGCTAGTGGAGCGATGGTAATTCCAGGAATAAGTGGATCATTTATATTGATGTTATTTGGTTATTATGAAGGAATTATAGAAACTGTTTCTAATTTGATTCATATTAATCTTTTAGGACAAAATTTAATGATTTTACTTCCTTTTGGAGTAGGAGTATTATTAGGAATAATTTTAATTGCTAAATTAATTTCTTATCTTATTAAAAAGCATGAAGTTAAAACATATTTTGCTATAACTGGTTTTGTTTTATCTTCAGTTGTAGTTTTGATTACTCAAATCAAAGATTTCAATTTTACATTCTTAACTGTAATTACATGTTTGATTGCTTTCTTATGGGGATTCTTTTTGGCAAGAAATCTGGAAAAAGAATAAAAGTTAATATTTTGAAAAATTTTATATTTATAAAAAATTACATCTCATTAGAGATGTTTTTAAATGTTTTATTTGAGGGTGTTTGAATTAAAAAAAGATCTAGAAAGGATTTTTCTAGATCTTTTTGATATTTTATTAAGATTCTGGTGTGCTATTTTCATTGTTATCGTCAGGATTGGTATTATTGTTATCTTCGGTGTTTTGATTGTTATCGTTGTTATCACCAGGATTTTGATTGTTGTTTTCATTATTATTTTCGTTATTTTCATTATCTGGATTTGATGGTGTAACTGGAGGCGCTACTGGAGTAGTACTCTTTAATTTAGAAATAGTTAATGTTATACCAGAATTGCCAATTAAATCGACTCTTTTGCTTGCTGGTAAACTTTGTTCTAAGACGATTCCTGATTTACCTTGAGTTACTTCTTTTTCGACGATTGATACTTTAATTCCTCTTGAACTTAACCAAGATTGGGCATATCCTTGACTGGAATTAGTGAAGTTTGGTAGGAGAGTGTATAATCTTGTTGCGCCAATTCCGCTTTTTCCAATTGGATTAGTTGTGTATGTTTCTTCAATGTTGAAATCAAGTGTTTTATAGGTATGATTTATTTTATTGATACCTAAGTTTTCTTTCATAGCTTTGACTATTAAATCAATACTGTCTTGGTTAGGAATGTAGTTATATAATACTAATCTCATACTTTCATCATAAATCATTTGACTTGATCCTGCTAGTTGAAGTTGTTGGATGTTAAATGGATTTTCACTACTACTAGTCATTAAAATGGTTTTAGCTATATCGTAAAAGGAAAGTATTTGTTTGGTTGTAAAGTTTGTATCCATACTGTTACTTATTGCATTTAGGATATTTAATGCATCAGTAGGGCTTTTTATAGATTTAGCTTTATTTAAAATTCCTTGGACTACTATTTGTTGATTTTCTCCACGTTGAATGTCTCCGGTTAATAGTGTTTTTCTATGCCTTGCTAAGGCTAGTGCTTCTTCACCATTAATATTTTGGAAACCTTTTTTAAGACATAGTTGATGGTTTTTATCTTTTTTACGATCGCTGTTTTGTTCACAGAATTCTATTGGAACATTAACATCTATTCCTCCTAGGGCATCGACTAATTTTACGACTCCTTTGAAGTTTATTTTTACATAATAATCGATTGGAATACCGGTAAAGTTTTCAATTGTTTTCATCATGCAAGATTCACCATTCCAAGCAGCATGGGTTATTTTGTTTTCTTTTTGGTTAGCGAAACATGCGATTGGAACATATGTGTCTCTTGGAATACTTAGGATTGTAGCATTTAATGTTTTAGGATTAAATGTTACGACCATTAGAGCATCACCATTACCAGTGGCATTTTTTGATAGGTTTTCTTTAGTAGAGTCGATACCCATGATTAACATGGTGAATGGTTCTGTAATACTATTGGCATTACTAATTGGGGTTTTATTTTTTTCTCCAGTTATTTTTTCTATTTCTTTTTTGGTATATGTTTTTTCTTTATTAGCTATTACTCTGGTATCGTCTTCGATGTCTTTAAATTTATCTATTGCTCTAAACATGCTAGGGTAGTTGTTTGATATGATAATAGCATCTACTTCTTTATCATATAATCCTGCGACCATGATTGAGTTATCGTTGTAGTAGGTAATATTTTCTTCTGAAATATTATTACTTTTTATTAGATCAAGTCCTATTAGATAACCATCTATTGAACTTTCATCTTTTACTATTCCAATTTTACCACTTTTGATGTTATTGGAAGTCATTTTACTATTTTTAAGGGTTATTATTACTGTTTCGTAAGTTATTTTGTCTTTGTTCATGTTATCGATTGATGCATATGTTTTATAGACAAATATTCCAACGAATGTTTGAATACAAAAGCCAATTAAAAAGCAGAAGATTAAGATTAGGGTACTACTTATCTTTTTCTTTTTATAAAGTTTTTTAAAGGTTACTAATAATAAGATATTGATAAGTATTAAAGCGATTATGGCGATTATTCGTAGTTCTGTTTCAATTCCACTTATTAATGTAATAGTATATATTATAAAGATAGCACTTATTGTTAGTAGTATACTTGGAATCATATATAGTAGTTTATTAGATTTTTTATTTTCTCTTGTATCTTGTTTTTCTTTTGTACTTTTTTTCTCTTTTTCTTTTTTCATAATAAAGCTCCTTTTAATGTACTATATTATTATTATATAGCAAATAAAAAACCTTATCAATAATAAAAAAAATCTTCTTTTGGAAGATTCTTTTTTAGTCAATAATTTTGACAACTTTTGTAAAGCTTTTGGTTGAGTTTTTATAGGTAACAGTGAAGGTTATTTGGTATTCTCCGGCGACTGTTGTATTTATTTCTGTTACTGTTTGGTTATTTGTTACATCAAAAATGCTTCTGCTGATTGTTGCTTCGTTTGTTACATCTTCACCATTTAATGTAACTGTAATTGGTTTATCTAGTTCTGTATAGCCATCGCCAACTTTTATTGTTACTTCATTTGATTCATTATAGATGATATCTATTGTCTGTCTTAAAGTTATTGATACTCCAGAACTTAGATGTTGATTAGAATTTTCGAATCCTGTTTTAACTGTATATTCTCCGGTTTGACTACTTGATGCATGAAAATAAGTTGTTTTGGTTGTAAATCCTAGATATTTTCCATTTAGATATATTTTGTATCCATAATTTCCATAGTTGTTGTTTTCTAAGTCTGATGGTAGAGGAACTGAATCCCAGTTTAGAGTTACACCACCATTTGTTGGAGTTCCAGTAAGATTTCTTGGATTATCAAGAGTACGATAGGTAATAGAAATTTCTGTTGGTTCTGTACCTCTTTTGAATAGTTCTGTTATTTGTTTATTTTTTGGAGTGTTAGCACTTGGAAGCATTATAGGGTTTGTTCCAGCTTCGACTGTTACTGCAATAACGCTTGATGGTTTAGTAAAGTTTTTTGTTTGTCCTTTCATAACTACTTTGGCACATGCTCTGTATAGGCCATTTCTTTGACGTACCATTTGGCTTTGGGTTAAATAAACTCCTTTTTTGTTTTCGTCGAATCCAGTCCACATAGCCATAGCTATTTCTGGAGTGTATCCTGCGATCCAACCATCTGGAGTAGCGTTTGAAGGGTAGTTCATAGCTCTTAATGTAGCATCGTCATAATTAGTAGTTCCGGTTTTGGCTGCGATTTGTCCTGATACTATAGAGGTAATTCCAATGTCTTGGGCAACACCTTTTAATATGTCGGTTATCATGTATGCAGTAGAATCACTCATAACTTTAACTTTTTCAGATTCATTGGTTATTTCATCGTTACTATTTCTGAAAACTATTTTATTAATAGTATATGGTTCGTAATAATATCCACCATTTGAGAAAGCAGCATATGCAGCGGCCAGTTGAAGAGGAGAAGCACCATTGAATGCTCCGATTGAATGAGCTTCATGTAAGTATCCAGTTGAATCAATTTCAGGAGTAAGTCCTAAAGATGTAACAAATTGTTTTATTTTAGCATTATCAACTTTTTGAAATGCTTGTAATGCTGGAACGTTTCTTGAATCTCTTAGTGAGTAACGTAGGGTTATCTTTCCTTTATAGGCACTGTCGTAGTTGGTCATTTTAGCGCCATTACTATAAGTGTATGGAACATCGTTAAATGTTTGAGCTGTTGACCAATTGTTATATTCTATTCCTGGGGCGTAATCGAATAATGGTTTTGCTGTTGAACCAATTTGTTTTTTGATGTCAGTTGCATAGTTTAATTGCATAGCTCCTGTTCTGTTTCTTCCACCACCAATGGCAATAATTTTTCCTGTTCTACTTTCAATTGCTGCTACTCCACCTTGAATTGTTTTATTAGGCCAGTCATAAGTTTTACCAGTAAAGACATCATAAATTCCTTCTTGTTTTGTACGATCCATATTAGTGTAAACTAGAATTGGTACTTCATAAGGATTGATTCCAAATTTATCTGATAGCTCTTTTACTACCATATCAATGTAACTTTGATATTCATTACTTGATTCGTTTTCATCTTTTAAAAGTAAATCAGTTACTTTTATTTGTTGAACTATTTCTTTTTCTTCTTTGGTGATGTATCCATGGTTAACCATTAAGTTTAATACAGTGTCTTGTCTTTCTGCAGCATTTTCTGGATTAACGTATGGATCATATTCTGATGGTGCTTGGAATAGTCCAGCGATTATAGATGCTTCTGCTAAGCTTAATTCGTAGGCATGTTTTCCAAAATAGGTTAGGGAAGCTTGTTCTACTCCGGATGAGTTACTTCCTAGAAATGGAATGTTAACATAATATTCAAATATTTCTTCTTTTGTAAAAGCTTTTTCTAATTTAAATATTGATAAGTATATATCAGTAAATTTACGAGTAATAGAAACGTCTTCGCTAGATAGAGTTTTTTTAGATATTTGCATTGTTAGGGTAGATGCTCCACCTGCTCCAGATGAACCAGCAAGTTGTCCTAAGGAAGCTTTTAAGAATCTTGCGGCATCAAAGCCATTATGTTGAAAGAATCTTGAATCTTCGGTTGCTACTATGGCGTCTACTAAAACTTCTGGTAATTCGTCGTAAGTTATATTTTCACGTTTTTCACTTCCAAGAGAGGTGATTATTTGATTTTTATTATCATAAAGTATTGATGTTTCGGTTTGCTCTAGTTTTGAAACATCAAGTTCTGGTGCTTTTATGGCAATGTAGGTAAAGAAACCGATGAATGCACATATTCCAATGATTCCAACTGTTAAACAGAAAATCATAAATACTTTGAAGATTTTTCTTTTTTTACTATCTTTAGGATTTGTATCTAGAATCATTGTGATTAAAACTAGAACTGTATATGCTAGTACTGCTGCGGCTGCTATTAAGGTTCCAAATAAGCAATAACATACAATGAATGTTATAATTCCAGCAACTAGTAATACTAGTTTGTAAAAGTTGCTAATTTTCTTTTTCTTTTGTTTTGGTTTTGGAGTTGTTGTTTTTTCAACTTTAGTTGTAGTTGGTTTTGTTTTTGCTTTTGTTTTACTTTCTTTATTTTTGTTTTTAGCTTTTTCCATTTTATATTTCTCCTTTTTGATCTATTTTTTGATCTACTATTTTTATATAGTCAAGATTTGGGTTGATGTTAGTTTTTATAAGATATCCCATTTCTTTAAAATAGTTGTATGGAATAGATTTTTTATTGTTTGTAGTGATAAAAGATATGAAGTCTTCAGCATATAATAGGTATGTTTCATTTAAAGTGGTAAATCTAACTATTAAAAAACATATTACTCCATTTTCTACTACTTTACTCATATGTTTTATTTGATGTTTATGGATATTATGTAAGGGAAATGAGGTTTTAATAGTTGTTTCTTTTGCTTCAAAGTCGATATATTTTCCTTTGTATAATCCATTGTAGTCAGTAGTTGAAGGTGATTTGAAATAAGCATCAACGATTCTATTGTTTTGTTGTTTTACAACTGCAATAGGGGTTGGTTTTTTATATATTACTGCGATGTTGTTTTCTAAATAGTATTCGTTTGTAAGATTTATGTCATTTTCAAGAGTCATACCACGATTACCATATGTTTTAACTTTTGTTTTATTTGTTTTTATAATATTATTTGGATACTTTATCACGTTGATCACCATATTAAAATTATACTATATATAAATTATTTTTTCATCTTTTTTAGAGTAAAAAATGGAAAGTTTTGTCGAAGTGAGTGAAATTAGTTTGAAAATAATGTAAAGTATAGTAAAGAGTAAGGATGGTGGATATGAAAAGTGATGATGTAGAAGTGGCTTTGAAAATGATGATAAATAAAACTAAATTGGTAAAAAGTGATTATTATTTAAATTTTTTAAAAAGCAAGTTTTGAATTGCTTTTTTGTTTGTTTTTCTTTTTTTATTAGTATTATTGTTTGTTTTGAATAGATTTTGTTTGTTAATTAATATATTTATTGTTCTTTTTCGCGATTGACAAAATACTATTTTTTTTTTAAAATTAATATTGTAAAAGGTTGGTGATGCATATGTATCAAAATAAACTTAATTTGACTCCAGATGATATTTTGGAAAAAGAGTTTAAGATAGATACACGTGGATACAGGTTAAAGGAAGTTGATCAGTTTTTAGATTTGATTATTCAGGATTATCAAATGCTTATTGATTTGATAAAAAAACAGGAAGCTGAAAAAGATGAGCTTTCTGATGAAATCTTAAAACTTAAACAAGAGCTTCGAGATGCTAATGTAAATGTTGAAATAGCAAAAGCTAGTTCTCAACAGAATACTGGTACTAGTAATATTGACATTTTGAAAAGATTGTCTAATTTGGAAAAAGTTATTTTTGGAAAGGATGAATAAAATATAATAGATAATGTTTTAGGCAAACGCTGTATTTTAATAATATAGA